>JBILLI010000986.1:0-2621 GCA_044376155.1 Polyangiales bacterium | reverse complement strand
GTGCGCGCCGACCGCGCTCATCGACCGCGAAACACGGCGGGACGTCGTTCGACGAAAGAGCGCAGCCCCTCGGCCGCGTCCTCGGTGGACATCAGCGCGCGCGCCGCAGGCATGAGCGCCGCGAGGGCCGCGGCGTGGCCCTGCTCCAACGCGAGCTTCGCGCTCACCCGCGACGCCTGCACCGCGAGGGGCGCCTGCGCGGCGATGCGCTCGGCGATCGCGACCGCGCGGTCGAGCTGCGCGCCGGGCGCCGTGGCCTCTTGCGCGACGCCGATGCGTACGGCCTCGTCGGCGTCGAACACGTCGCCCGTGAGCACGTAGCGCATCGCGTTCTGGTAGCCCGCGACCTGGGCGAAGCGCAGGGTGGCGCCGCCGAAGGCCATGATCCCCCGGCACACCTCGAACTGCGTGAAGCGCGTGTCGCGCGAGGCCACCACCACGTCGGCCGCGAGGGAGAGCTCGACGCCGATCGTGTAGCAGTAGCCCTGCACGGCCATCACCACGGGCTTCACCCGGCGGCGCCCTTCGAGGTCGAGCGGGTCGACGCCGCCGTCGACGAGCAGTCCGCCGCCGCCTGCGACGTGCGGACCCACCTCGGCGAGGTCGAGCCCCGCGGTGAAGTGGTCGCCGTGCGCGAAGAGCACCAGGCAGCGGAGCGCGGGGTCGTCTTCGAGGCGTGTGTAGGCCGCCGACAGCTCGCGGAGCATCTGCAGGTTGAACGCGTTGCGCTTCGCGGGGCGGTTGAGCCCAACAAGGAGCACATGGCCGCGGGTCTCGAGGGTCAGCGTGGCGTCACTCATCGCGCGATGACATCGCGTTCGTGGCGTAGGGGCAAGCTCGGGCCGCCCGCCCGCGCAGCTCAGGGCGCGCCCGCGACGTCGGTGCCGAAGGACGAGGCGAACATGTCGCGCAGGGTCTGCGAGGGCGTCGCGGGCAGCCCCGCGGGCCCGCCGAGGTAGAGGAGCGCCGCGTCGCGCGTGCCTGCGCCCGCGACGACATCCCCGTAGCCGTCGTTGTTCACGTCACCCACGCCGCGCACCACCGTGAGCGGCAGGCTGGCGGCGTAGGCGCGCATCGCCGTGGTCTCGAATCCCCGCGGGCTCCCGGTGAACAGCAGAAACCCGTTGGGCGTGCGCACCACCATGTCGCCATAGCCGTCGCCGTTCACGTCGCCCGCGGCGTCGAGCTGATCCGCGAAGCGCGCGGTCGTGGCGAGGCGATACGTGAACCAGGGAGTGGTCGCGAGACCCGACGGACCGCCGCGGAGCACCACGACGCCGGACTCGTCCTGCCCCGGCGCGCCGACTGCGATCTCGGGATAGCCGTCGCCATCGATGTCGCCGAGGCGTGCGAGGGCGGCGCCGGCCTCCGAGAGCGTGAGGGGGATGGCCGTCGACGGCGTCCCGGGGATGCCCTGCGCGCTGCCATGGAACACGTCCACGCGTTGCTCGAAGCGGTAACCCATCGCGATGTCGGCGAAGCCGTCGCCGTTCACGTCCCCGGCGCCGAGGGCCGTCGCGGAGTACGTCGCGTTGGCGCGAATGAAGACCGCCCCGTTGCGCGCCGCGGTCGGATCGCTCGCGCCGAAGGCGACGATCCCGCGGGCCTGCACGCCGGGCGCGGCCTCGCGGCTGCCGCCCACGACGTCCATCCTCCCGTCGCCGTTCACGTCCCACGCCGCGGTGGCCGTCAGTCCCCATCCGAGCGCGCTGGACCCGATGAGGCGCACGAAGCGCCCGAAGGCGGTTCCGCCTCCGAGCACCCGAAGCTCGTTCAGCGCGCTCATGCCGAGGAGCAGGTCGGAGCTGCCGTCGCCGTTGAAATCTCCGACCCACGCGAGGCGGCCGCCGTAGCCAGTGTCGGGATCGAAGCTTTCGCTGAGGAACAACGCCGACGGGTCTGTGAGCCCCGACGGTTGACCGCGAAACACCCGAACGCGCGCGAGGCCGGGCATCCCCACGGCCACGTCGGCGAAGCCGTCGGCGTTGGTGTCCGACACCCCCTGCGCGTTCCCCCGCAGCCCCACGGTGAACGGCCACGCCACGGACGCTGCACCGAGCGCAGATCCTCCGCGCATGCGCACACGCCAGAAGAACCTCCGCGGCGGCAACGGGAGTGGCATGGCCGCGGTGCCCGCGGAGGCCGTCGCGTCGAGGGTGCGCACCACCGTCGCGCAGGCGCGGTCGAGGCAGACCTCCACCCGCACGGCGGCGGTGTCGGCGGGCGCGATCCAGCGAAATCGGGGGGTGTCACCGACCACCGCGTCGACGCGCGGCGACACCGGGCGCGGCGAACCCGCGGGGGCGCACACGTCCCCGAGCGCGACGAAGCCCGCGGCGCAGGTGAACGTGCAACGCCCTGCGGCGCAGGCCGCGTTGGCGCCGCGCGCGGGGGCCACGCAGGTCGTGACGACGGTCCCGCTGCCGTCGAGGCTGCAGGTGCGCAGCCGCGTCCCGTCGACACACGCGCTCTCGCCCGGTGGGCAGGTCGCCGCCACGCAGGCGCCGAGGCGGCACGCCTGCCCGGTGCCGCACGCGCGCGCGGTCTCGTTGAGGCCATCGGCGTTGCAGGTTCGCAGCGCGCCGGTGGCGTCACAGCGCACCGCGCCAGGCTCGCAGATC
>JBILLI010000237.1:0-10064 GCA_044376155.1 Polyangiales bacterium | reverse complement strand
ACATTGGCGGGGTTGGTGACGTTGACCTTCGTGTCGCGCATCAGCGCCACGATCGACTGCTGCGCCAGCGTGCGCAGGTTCATGTCGGGGTGCGCGTAGACGTCCTGCCGGTCGTCGGTGCCGTAGATCACCGGCTGCACGGTCTGCGCGACGGGCGACGCGGGCGCGGGGTCGGAGCAGCCGCCGAGGCCGAGGGTGGTGACGGCGACGAGGGCGCGTCCGCGGTGCGAAAGGATGCGGGGATGGTTCATGCGACGGTGACCTCCAGAGAAGGAACGCACGCGGTGCGTGCGACACGAAGGTTCGCACGACTGACCTCGCAAGGAACAGGGGTCGACGAGGGTCAGCCCTGATCGCGGAGCCAGGCGCCCATGCGCTCACCGATCATCAGCACGGCGAGGTGGATGTTCGCTGTGGGGATCGTGGGCATGACCGACGCGTCGGCGAGGTAGAGCCCCTCGACGCCGCGCACGCGACCGCGCGCGTCACACGCCGCGTCGGGCTCGTCGTCGGTGCCCATTTTTGCGGTGCCGCAGGGGTGATAGCCCGAGTCGCACTGCCGCGGGAGCATCGCCTCGACGCGACCGCGGTCGCGGAGCGTGGCCTCGGTGGGCCAGACCACGCGCGCGAGGTCGCGCAGCGGCGGGGTGTGGGCGAGCTCGCGAATGAGGCTGAGACCCTGCCACGCCACCGCGCGGTCGCGGGGGTGGTCGAATAAATTCGACCTCACCACCGGGGCGGCGCGAGGGTCGGGGGAGGTCCATCGCAGCTCGCCGCGCGAGGCGGTCTTGCCGACATGCATCATCATCGAGACACCCGGGAACTCTCCGAAGGGAAAGGACCAGAACGACCCGGGTTGCACCTGCAGCCCGCCCGCGAAGTTCTCTCCCTCCGCGCGGGTGCGCAGCGCCACTTGAATGAGCGGGTCCGTCACCTTCGAGAGGGGACGACGCGGCCAGAGGAACACCGCGGTGCCGGGGTGATCCAACAGCGTTGCGCCCACCCCGGGGACCTCCGCCACGAGCGTCCCGTCCACCCGCGCCACGGCGTCGCGCGGGCCGATGCCCGACCGCAGCAGCACCGCGGGTGACGCGAGGGCGCCGGCGCAGAGCACCACGCGCTGACACCGCACGATGCGCCGCACCCCGTGGGTCTCGAGGTCTACCCCGACGACCCGTCCGCGCTCGAACAACACCTTGTGCACCAGGGTGTTTGGCAACACCCGAAGGTTCTCCCGCGTGCGCACTGCGGGGGTGAGCCACGACATCGCCGCGTTCTGCCGCACGCCGTCGACCTTGTTCATCGGGTGGGGCCCCACCCCCTCGGCGTCGGGGTGGTTGTGGTCGCGCACCGCGGCGAAGCCCAGCGTGCGCGCGGCCTCGACGAAGGCCGCCTGCCAGGGCACGAGCTCGTCGGGGCCGTGGCGACGAATCGGGAGCGGGCCGTCGCGGCCGTGCAGGGCGTCGTCGGTGTCGAGGTCGAGGTCGCGCTCCAGTCGCTTGAACGCGGGGAGGCACTCGGACCATGACCAATCGGGGAGCCCGCGCGCGGCCCACTCGTCGTAGTCCGCGGGCACGCCGCGCAGCGCGATGCAGGTGTTCACCGCCGAGGAGCCGCCCACCACGCGCCCGCGGGGGAGCGGGAAGGGGAGCCATTGCGCGCGCGACGGGCGGTGGGTGAAGCCCCAATCGTGGGCGCGCATGGAGTTGCGCGTGCCGTCGCGGAGGTCGTCGGGGACGTGCGCGCCGTGGTCGGGCCCGGCCTCGACGAGCAGCACGTCGCGGTCGCCGCGCTCGCTCAGCCGCGCCGCGAGGACACACCCCGACGAGCCCGCGCCGACGATCACCGTGTGTGCGTGGAGGTCTCGCATGGCCATCACCGCGCGACGAGGCGCACTGCGGACATGAAGAGCGCGTCGGCGGGCAGCGAGGAGAATCCGTTGGCGCTCAGGGTGAGGACCTCGATGCCGTGCCGGGTCATGTTCTGGCTGCGCGCGTACCAGATGCGCCCGATCACTTCGGTGCTGAACGTGCCCGCCAGCAGCACGCCCGCCTGGGCGGACCAGTTGAAGAGCTGGCTCTCGTCGCTGCTGGCGCCCCCGCGTCGCACCCGCACCTGCCCGACCGTGTCGAGCACGACGAGGTCGTCGGGCGGGTTGTTCTCCGTGTTGCCGGCGGCGAGCACCGTCGCCGTGTTGGTGGCGGTGCCGACGTGGTTCGGGTCGCGGACGAATGCGCCCCCTGCGTAGCGGTACACCTGCAGGGTGTTGGAGACGCCGTCGCGCACGATGAGCTCGCTGACCCCGTCGCCGTCGGTGTCGCTGCCGCTGGCCATGACGTCGCCGAAGTTCATGTGCACCATGGCGGGAGAGATGGTGAAGAAGGTGCCGACACCGCCCGCGAAGACGTCGACCCGGCCGCTGTGCGCGATGGCGATGTCGGGGCGGCTGTCGCCGGTGAGGTCCGCGCCGGCGGCCACGCTGAGGATCGTGTTGCCAACGCCCAGATTGTCCACGAACTGCGGGTTGCCGGCCCCGTCGAAGGTCCACACCGAGAGCGTGCGTCCGAAGAGGCTGAGGAAGGCGAACTCGGTGCGACCGTTGCCGTCGCGATCGCCGAGGCCGTAGAGCTGCTGCCCGCGTATCGAGTCTAGGTTGGTCATGAACGACGACACCGTGATCGGCGCCGCGGTCAAGCCGTTGGGTCCCCCGCGGTACACCACGACCAGACGATTCGGCGCGGCCTCCCACGTCGCCGCGGCGTCGCCGTAGCCGTCGCCGTCGACATCGCCGATGACCGCCACCGCGACCACCGACGCATTCGGCGCGGGAGGCTGTGGGGACGCGCCCGGCTCGAAGGCCCTGTTCCCGACAAAGCGCTGGACGAGCATGGCGTTGGAGGTCGCCATGAGCATGTCGGCCCAGCCGTCGTTGTTGAAGTCGGGCCAGAGACCCCAGTGGGCCGTGTCGGTGCTGCTCGAGGTGCTGGCCATCACGGCGAGGCGCCGCCAGGGTGTGCGGCACGTGCGCCCGTCGGTGCTCATCTCCTCCAGCGCGAGGCAGACGTAGCCGCGGCTGCCGCGCACGAAGGTCGTCACGCCATTCATGAGTGTCGACGGCTGCGGGACCCCGTCGCAGGCGAAGCCGGTCGCGAGGACGGCGCGCACCGCACTCGTGGTGCCCTCGGTGCGCACCTGGATGCGCTGCCCGAAGACCCGCTCATTGGGGAGCGGTGACAGGATGCGGCCGCTCACCGGACAGCCTCCGGGGCCGGCGTCTCGCGCGTCAGGGACGTCGACGGTGCGCACGTCGGGCACGTCGGGCACGTCGGGTACGTCGGGTACGTCTCGCACGTCAGGCACGTCGAAGACGTCGGGTGACGCAGGTACGTCTCGCGCGTCGGGTACGTCGGGTGCGTCGATCGTCGCGCCACCGTCTGTCACGTCGCGTTGGGCCACGACGTCGCGCACATCCATGCCCGTCGGAACGTCCGCCGCGTCATTGGGAGGGGTGACCTCCGCCGCGTCGAGGAGGCTCGAGGCGTCGGCGACGTCCGGGTCGGGGCGGTCTTCGGGGAAGGTGGCGTCTTCGGCGATGTCGGCCGTGGGGGCGTCGCGCGCGATGTCGGTCTCGGAGGCGTCGACGACGTCGTCGGTCGAGACGTCGCGCGGCCCGTCCGCCGCGGTGGCGTCGTTGACGTCATCGGTCGAGGCGTCGCGCGGGGCCGCGCAGGCGCCGGGCGTGGCCGCCGTCGCGGTGTAGCGAAACCCGCTGGCGCACAAGGCGTTGCTCACGGGCTCGGCGCAGTACCGGTCGACGCAGACGGCGCCCGACACGAGGTCGCAGGCCCGGTCGCCGCCGCGCAGGTCGCAGCGGTAGGGGACGGGATCGCCGAGGCACCCGACCCCCACGAGGGCCGCGAGAAAGAGGCGTCTCATGGCCACCGCACCGTGACGCTCACCGCCACGCGCCCGCTCCCGGGAACGACATCCACCGCGGGTCCGCGCGGCGCGAGCACGCGCCACAAGACCCCGCCCAGCACCGCCGCGCCCCCCACGCCGAGCATCACCACCCCTGCGGTGTGCTGCGACGACGCGCCGTCGAGGCTCGACTGCCGCGCGCGCTCGGAGGTCGCGTTGGCGGCGTCGGACTGCGCGCTCCCCGCCAACACCATGAGCGCCGCGCCGGTGCCCGCGAGGGCCGCGCCGAGGCCGAGGGTGATCCACGGCCCGGGGCCGACCTCGCGCGCGGGCGTCGGTGTCGGCGCGACCGGGCGAGGGGGCGCGATGGGCGCGGGCGTCGGTGTCGGCGAGGGTGTCGGTGTCGGCAGCGTCAGCGCGCGGGCCTGGGCGTCGAGCCGGGTGAGTTCGCTCTCGAGCTCCGCGCGGTCAACGCGGTCGGGACGCGCGAGGAGGTAGCGCCGCAGCGCCACCGCAGCCTGCGCGGGGTCGCCCATGGCCCGGTGGCAGCGGTAGATGTTGAAGAGCAGGTCGGGGTTGCCCCGCAGCGCGAACAACCGCTCGAAGGCCTCAAGCGCGATGCGAAAGTTCCCCGCCTCGAAGGCCTCGATGCCCACCCGAAAGATCGCCGCGGGCTCCTGCGGCAGGGTCTGTGCGACGGCGGGGCGCGCGAAGAGGACCGCGACGAGGGCGAACCCGAGGAGGGGGCTTCGAGGGGACATGACCGCGCGGTGTTACCACGTCGAAACGCCCCAGGGCGCCAACGTGCGCGCCCTTCAGCGACGGCCGAAGACCTTGTCGACCACGCCGTTCATCAGCCGCCGCCCGAGGGTCGACCCCGCGCCTCGCACCATGCTCTGACCGAACTGTTGCCCCGCGCGCTCCATGGTCGCCCCGAAGCCGCCCTCCGGCGCAGGCGCACCGCGCTTTCGGGCGCCCGCACCCGCGGGCAAGGCCTCGCGCTGCACGAGCGACTCAAGCTCACCCCGGTCGAGCCACACCCCGTGGGTGTCGCAGACGTCGATCTCGACGCCCTGGGGGATCAGCTGCTTCTGCATGGTGTTGCCGCAGATGGCGCACGCGACGGGGTGATGGGGCATCGCGAGGGATGATACCAGCGCGGCGCGCCGGGCGAAGGGACCTCGTTGAGCGTCGCGACGCTTCGGTGCGACACTCGTGACCATGCGCGCGACGTGGGCGGTGGTGCTGTTGCTCGGGTGCGGCTCCGGGACCGTGGCGGGGGAGGGTGACGCCGACCCGGGGACGACCCCCGAGCCCATGACCCTCCCGCGCGCCGACGTCGACGAGGTCGAAGACGACGTGGCGTGGATGCGCACCGACGCATCAGCCCCCGGCGGAGACCTCGGGGTGACCGATGTGCCTGCGCCCCAACGCGATGTGGTCACCGCGCCGACCGACGTGGTCACCGCGCCGACCGACGTGGTCACCGCGCCGACCGACGTGGCCACCGCGCCGACCGACGTGGTCACCGCGCCGACCGACGTGGTCACCGCGCCGATGGACGCGGGGACGACGATCCCCGAGCAGCGCTGCACCCTGCGGTCGACGACCTTCGACGCCGCGATGCAGGAGATCGACGTCGGTCCGACCTCCGCGACCCGGCTGCGCTTCACCATCCCCGACGTGCCGGCGGGGGTGACCTCGGCGACGCTGCGCTTCGACACCTTCGACGCGGACCACCCCAACGAGGAGGGGCGCATCACGGTGAACGGCGTGGGGCCCTTTCAGATCCCCGCGAGCGTGGGATGGGACAACACCACCCAGCGTGACCAGCGCGTCGACGTGACCCGCGCGGTGCGCGAGGGGACCAACGTGGTGGAGTTCGGCCCCGGCCCGCTCGCCCGGTCGTTCTACCGCATCGGCCGCGTGCAGCTCGACGTGGTGGCGCGCGCCACGCGCTGCGGGGGCGCCGTCACCCCGCCCGTCGACGCGGGGGTGCCCACCGGTCCGCGGGTGACCCGACGCCTCGGGTACATGAACGCCACCTACACCCTGCGGAGGAACTTCGTCTTTCGCTGCGACGCGAACTACGCCTACACCGCCCGCGGCGACCACGCCTCGGAGGACTGCACAGGGGGATACAACCCCGACGGCACCCTGCGCGGCACCGCGACCTTCACCTTTCCCAGCGTGGTCCCTGGCGCCTACGACATCGTGGTGACCTCCCGCCACAGCAGCAACCGCAACGCCCTCGGCGCCCTCTTCGTGGTCAACGGCGAGCCCGCGCGCATCGACCAGCGCACCGGCCCCGGCACCCTCACCCTCGTCGACGACACCTGGGGCCGTCGCTCCCTCGCGGGCACCGTCACCGTGGTCCTCGACGCCAGCAGCAACCGCGGCAGCGATTCGGTGTCGGCCGTCACCCTGCGACCGGTCCCTTGACGACGCCCCGGCTCCGGGGCTATCACTCCCGTCCGGTCTGACTGAGGCCGTTCTGGTGCGGTAGCCAAGTGGCCAGGCAGCGGTTTGCAAAACCGTTATACGTGGGTTCAAATCCCATCCGCACCTCCCCTCCCTCCGCCCTCTTCATCGCCCGGGGCTGCGATGTCAGATGGTGAGGTTCACCCCCCCACGGTCTCACCGGGACTAATGAGCGGTGCCTTCGCGGGCTTCGCGATCGGTGCCTTCGACCTCTTCACGGCGCTGTCCGCGCTGCCTCCGGGGTACGACCAGCTCCGGTTGAGCTTCGCCCTCCTCGCGGTGGTCACCGCCGCGGGCGCGACCATCGGCGCCCTCGTCGGCGTCCTTGAGGCCGCCCTGCGAACGCGTCTGCGCGACGAGCGCGTGCGTCACGCGGTCCTCCTCGCGGCGCCCCTCACCGCCGTGGCCTGGGCCCTCTTCTCGGGCGGGCGCATGCGCCGACTGCCCGCGACGTGGCTGCTGAAGCCCGCGGTGGCCGTGGCCCTGTTGCTCGTCGTGACGCTCGCCCTCACGGGCCTGCGGCGGGGCGTTCGTATGCTCGTTGCGGGGCCCCGCGCGCGTCGCCTCGCCGGGGGCGCCGCGCTCGTGCTCGTTGCGCTGGCGTTGCACGCCGTGGACCTCCGCGTGCTGCCGCGGCTCTACGCGTACCTCCACGGGGGCCTCGGGCTGGTCGCGGGGGCCCTCCTCGCGGCGGCCGTGATGCTGTTCGCGCCGGGGATCGTGCGGGTGCGCGCGCGCACCGCGGTGATCGTGGGGGCGCTCGCGGTGATCCCCGGCGTGGTCGCGTGGAGGCTCCTGGAGGGGTGGCCCAACGTGCGCGCGGTGCTGTACGAGGTGCGCGCGCCCACGGCGCGGAGCGTGGCCCTCGCGGTGAGCGCGCTGACCCCCGCGCCGCGCAACCCGCTGGGCGACCCCGAGGCCATTCGTCGCGCGCAGGCCGCGCTGGGCGGGGCGCGGTCGCTGGTGCGGGGCGGGCCGGTGCGTCCGCTGGCGCATGTGGTGCTGGTGACCGTCGACGCGCTGCGGGCCGACCGCATCGGGCGCGTGGTGCAGGGGCGATCGCTGACCCCGAACCTCGACGCGATGGACCGCGACACGGTGATCTTCGACCGCGCGATCACGCAGGCGCCGCACTCCAGCTACGCGATCTCGTCGCTGCACACCGGGGAGTACCTGCACGAGACCATCCCCCTGGGGCAGTCACAGCCCCTGCCCACGCTCGCCGACACCCTGCGCGCCAGGGGCTTCAACACCGTGGGGCTCTACACCAACGGGATCTTCTTCACCGAGGGCGAGCGGCTCTTCGCCTATCGGGATTCACGCTACGGCTTCGCCCGCGCCTCGCACGTCGACCACGACGCTCGCGCGCAGACCGACGCGGCCATCACCGAGCTCGACGACGCTGCGCGCCGGGGAGGCCCAACCTTTCTGTGGGTGCACTACTTCGACGTGCACGCGCCCTACTGGGGACACGGCGATACGCCCGAGGCCCGCTACGACGACGCCGTGCGCCGGGTCGATGGCGAGGTGGCGCGCTTGTTGGGCTACGCGCGACGGGTGCTCCACGGCGACGTGGTCTTCGCCCTCACCGCGGACCATGGCGAAGAGTTCGGCGAACACGGCGGGGTCTATCACGGCTCCACGCTCTACGAAGAGCAGCTCCGGGTGCCCTTGCGGATCATGGTCCCGGGGGTGCCCGGACGGCGCGTGCCCACGGCGGTGTGCGCACAGTTGGTGGACCTCGCGCCCACACTCGCGGCGCTGGTCGGGGTCGAGCCGCCCACGTCCATGCGGGGCCGTGACCTTCGGCGGTGGATGGTCGACGGCGCGAACACGTCCGATGCGCCCCCCGCGTTCGCCGCGGTGAACTCCCGCCGCGCGGTGATCCGCTGGCCGTGGAAGTTCGTGGTCGACACGACCTACGGCGTCGAGGAGCTCATCGAACTGCAGAGCGACCCCCTGGAGCGACGCAACCGCGCGGCCGACGCGCCCGCGCCCCGGGCTGAGCTCCGCGCGATGCTCGGCGCGTGGATCGCGGGGATGTCCTCGCAGAGCGCCGACGGCGAGGTCCTCGCGCGGGGACGTCTCGGTGACCGCGGGGTGATCCCTGCGCTCATCACCCTCGCGGAGAACCGCCGCGAGGCCTCGGCCCGGCGCGTCGAGGCGCTGGACCTGCTCTCCCGCTTTCGCTCCCTGGGCCCCGGAGATTTCCTCGTTCCCCTCATGCGCGACGGCGACCCCCGGGTGCGCGCCATGGCCGCCCTCGTGAGCGGCAACGCCCGCGACCCACGGTCCGTCGCGACGCTGCGCGAGGTGGTGACGGGCGAAGACCCCGCGCTGCGCGCCCGCGCGGGCATCGCGCTGGGGAACCTCGGAGATCCCGCGGGCCTCGACGCGCTCACCGAGGCGATGTTCTCGCGCGACGAAGAGACCTCGGTGGAGGCCGTGAAGGCCCTGGGAGAACTCCGTGATCCGCGCGGGGTGGATCCGTTGCTGCGGGTCCTCGCTGACGACCACCTGCGGTACCGCGCGGTGTTTGCGCTGGGGCAGATCGGTGACGCGCGGGCGTACCCGAGGGTCATGGACGTGGCCTCCAACGACGCCACCGAGGACGCGCGGGCCAACGGCATCCTCGCCCTCGGGATGATCCGTGACCCTCGCGCGCGGGACTTTCTTGAGGGTCGTGTGCGCGCCGACGACCGCACCGACTATGCCGCCGCCGCCCTCGCCGCCCTCCCCGGGGAGGTCCCGTGGTTCGACGCGCGGCGCTACGAACGCGCTGCGCTGCAAGGCTTTGTGCGCTGTGCGAGTTATCGCGCGGGTTGGCCGCTGCGGGAGCTGCGACCGCTCGCGTGCACCAGCGCGGAGGGAGTGCGCGCGGTGACCCTGCCCATGACCGTGCCCGCGGGAGAGGCCGTGCTGGTGCTGCGCGCGCGGGTGGGCGAGGGGGAGCGCGGGGTCGCGCTGCGGGTTGGTGGACGTGAGGTCGGGCGGGTGACGCTCACGGCGCGGTGGCAGTCGCTGCGGGTGACGCTGCGGAGTGCGGGCGGCGCGCTCACGTTGGCCCTCGACGCGCCCGCGACGCTGGAGGTCGCGCACGCGGTGGCGGTCACCAGTTCCCGACGGTGACCTTGGCGGTCGTGGTCCACTGCACCTGCGGGGGGAGCGCGCGCAGTCCGAGGAGCCGGGCGATGTCGTCGAGGGGCGTCTCGGTGAGCGCCCAGGCCCAGCCCTCCGTGACCTTCCACGCCGCGGCGTGGACCCAGAAGAGAAAGTCCCCGTCGTCGCCGTCCTCGGGGAGGATCACCTCCAACGCGGCGACGACGAAGCGCCCCTTCTCGACGACGTGTGAGACGCGCGCGGTCACGCCGCGGCCCTTCTGACAGAGCCCCGGCAGGTCACAGAGCTGCTCGACGAAGTACTTCACCTCCGTGAAGTCGGGCGCCTCGTCGCCGAGGTACACCGCGGGAGAGGGCACGGCCTTGCGCGCGCCCCAGTCCTCCTTCGCGGCCTTCGGGTTGAAGCTCGCGAATTGGTGTCGGCCCGACTCGGTCTGCCCGCGGTGCAGCGTCGGGGGTTTCTTGCCGCGGGTCTTTCCGGTGAGCGCCATGGCCTCGAAGGTGCGCACCACGTCGTCCCAGCTCCGCGCCGTGAAGGTCAGCGGC
>JBILLI010000985.1:0-2625 GCA_044376155.1 Polyangiales bacterium | reverse complement strand
GCGAGCGGGCGGGTCGAGGGGTGCGCGGGCGGAAGGAACGGAAGCGCGTCGGTGGTCATGGCTGCAACGGGCAGAGCCCTACCACCCCCGCGGGGGCGGCGTCGACCGTCGAGGGGGGAGGCGTTGCCACAACTTCGCCACGAAGCTTCCCGAGATCCTCCCCGGGGCGTTCCCCGCGGGCGCCACCGCGCGGTCGCACAACAGGGCAAGGCGAGTCGCGTGGCGCAGAATCCCCTGCGGCCCATGACGTCACCGCCCCCCACACCCCGCAATGCCCCTGCTCGAATCCGCCCCCCTCGACGACGGGACCACCGCCCGTCAGCTCGCCCTCGCCCTCCTCGGCGCGGCCACCTACGGCGCCGCCGCGGGGCTCGGACACGGCCCTGCGGCCATCCTCCGCGGCGCCTGGATGGCCCCGCTCTACTTCGTCGGCGGCGCCCTCCTCGCCACGCCCCCGCTCTACCTCGCGAGCCTCCAGACCGGGGACCGGCGCAGCGCGGAGCACCTCGTGCGCGAGGTCGGCGCGGTGCTCGGCGCGCTGGGCGTGGTGCTGCTCGGGCTCAGCGCGCCCGCGGCGTACTTCTCGGCCACCCTGCGCACCTCGGGCGCCACCACCCTGCTCGTGCTCAGCGGCCTCGCCGTGGGCGCGGTCGCCGTCGCCTCCCTCGCGCGGCGGGTCTTCTCCGAGGTCAGCGCGGCCGCCTCGCTCTGGACCGTCTTCGCGCTCGCCCTGGGGCTCCGCCTCACCGTGACCCTTTCCGCGCAGCTCCCGGGGGTGTCGCCGTGACCGCCACCTCCCTGGCCTTCGCCGAACCCACCGAGGTCCCCTTCGACCCGCCCGCGGTCGTCACCCCGCCTGCGCTCCCCGCGAGCCCGCTGCCGCGCGGCGCGGTGGCCTGCCTGGACCTCCTCCTGCGCGACCCCGACGCGTTCCTTCACGGCCTCGACGTGACCGCGGGAGAGCACGCGGACGCGGTCGCCCTCAGCGCCCTCGCGCGCACCCTCCTCGGCGCGGTGGGCCTCGCCGCGGGGGTCTTCGGCGCGGTGGTCGGCGCGCACCGCGGGGCGCTGCAGGCGCTATTTTGCACCGTGAAGATCCCGCTCGTGCTGCTGGTCACCCTCGCGGTGTGCGCCGGGCCCTTCGTGGCCTTCACCCGCGCCGCCGATCTCCCCCTGCGGGCGCGCGCGGTCATCGCCCTGGCCCTGGCGTCGTGCGCGCGCTTCGCGCTGGTGCTCCTGGGCCTCGCGCCCTTCGTGTGGCTGATGGAGGGGTGGTCCCTGGGGTATCACCGGGTGATCCTCGCGGTGGTGGCGGTGTGCGCGGTGGCCGGGTCCTTCGCCGCGCGGCTGCTCTTCGGCGGGCTCGCCCGCGGCGGCGCCCGGGGCATTCGCGTGGGCCTCGCCTTCGTCACCGTGTTCGCGCTCGTGGGCGCGCAGACCTCATGGATCCTGCGGCCCTACATCGTGCGCCCGCGCACGGAGCGCATCCCCTTCGTGCGCGCGCTGGAGGGGGACTTTCTCGACGCGCTGCGCACCTCGGCCCGCTCCGCCGCGCGGGGCGAGACCACCGGCACGCTGCGCTGCAGGGGGGCGTCGTGCGAGTGACCGACCTCGCGCTCTGTTACCTCCTCGCGGGGGCCGTGCTGACCGCGGTGCTCCGCGCGCGTCGCCGCGACCTGAGCCCGAGCGACGCGCTGCTCACGCTCACCCTGTGGCCGCTCTACGCGCCGCTGCGCTTCGCGACCGGGGCATCACCCGCGGTGACGACCCCGACCCACCGCGAGCAGGCGCTGCTGGAGGAGGCCATCACCGCCGCGCGAATCTCCATGGGCGCCGCGGGCGTCGGCGCGCTCCTGCCCACGGCCGCGCAGGTCGCGCAGATCGCGCAGCACCTGGCGCGGCTCGACGCGCGGGTGCGGGAGCTCGAGGCCGTGCTCGCCCGCGACGAGTTCGACGTCGCGCGGGCCGAGCGGCGGATGCGGGAGCCCGCCCGGGCCGCGGTGGAGGCCGCGACGGCGACCCTCGACGGCGTGCGGCGGCTCGTGGCGATGCGCGAGCGGGCGGTGCGGGAGCGCGACGAGGTGCTCGGGCTCTGCGCGCGGCTGCGCATGCAGGTGACGGTGCTGCGCTTCTCTGAGGGCGCGCCCACCGAGAACCTCGGCGAGGTGGTCGAGGAGCTCCTCGCGCACCTGGAGGGCGTTGGAGCGGCGATGGATCCCGCGGTAGCGTCGCCGGCGTGAAGCACATCCTGGTGGTCGACGACGATCCCCACCTGCGCGACGTGCTGGTGTACACGCTGCAGCGCGAGGGGCATGCGGTGACCGCGGCGGGTGACGGTCGCGCGGCCCTCGACGCCCTGCTGCGCCCCGCGGCGCGGTCCTTCGACCTCGTGGTGCTCGACATCCTCATGCCCGAGGTCGACGGGCTGGAGGTGTGCCGACGGCTCCGCGCGTCGCCGGGTGGGGGCGTGCCGGTGGTGTTCCTGTCGTCGCGCGACGAGGAGATCGACAAGGTGCTCGGGCTGGAGATGGGCGGCGATGACTACGTCACGAAGCCCTTCTCTCCCAGGGAGTTGGCCGCGCGGGTGAAGGCCGTGCTGCGCCGCGCGGAGCTGGTCGCGCGCCC
>JBILLI010000983.1:0-2635 GCA_044376155.1 Polyangiales bacterium | reverse complement strand
GGCGCGAAGTCCGAGCGCGCCGGCGATCTCATCGCGCGTGGGAAGAATCCCCCGCACGCGCTCCGCGGGCGCGTAGATCCGCGCGTCCCGGAGCGCAGGATGCACAGCCATCCAGGCCTTCGCGACGCTCTGCCCGTGCAGGTGCGCGCAGTTCGCGACCCCCTCCGCGGCGGACTGCCAGAACGCCGGACGATGCGCCAGCTCCGGCGCGCACGCCGCGATCGTGTCGAGCACCGTCGCGTCGTCGGCGCACCACGGCGCGCTCGCGACGAGGGCTCCGCGCGCGCGCAACGCGGCGGTCAACCCTGCGATCACGCCGAGCTCGTAGACGGTCCCCAGCGCCTCCCGGACCGCGTCGCTCATCGCGTGTCCTCCCGCATGAGCGACCGCGTCGCGACATTGAACCCGAGTAGGTTCAGCCAGGTGCGCGCGTGTCCGTCTTGAAAGAGAAGCTCCGAAGCGTCGGCGCGCCGAACGACTTCGAAGGACTTGTGCGGCCGCAGCACCGGGACCAGCAGCGGCGCGCCGTTCCCCGCCCCTCCGTAATCGCTCTCCCCTTCGAGGAGATGGATGCCCGCGAGCGCGTCGGCGAGGCGCGCATCGAGGTCCGCGCCGAGGGCGGGCTCTTCGCGAAGGCTTCGCTGTGCGTACAGGTGAATCCGCCGCCGGAGACCGATGCGTCGCTGCCCGCGGACATCCGTCGCGAGCACCTGCCGCGGGGTGCGGTTCGTCGCGACGGCGACGATGGGCCGCAGCCCGTGCGCGACGCCCTCGGGATACAGCCCCTGACCATCGGCGACGATGAGGCGCCCCTGTGCGGCGCGAAGCCCGTCGGCGGGATCGGCCGCGACGGCGGTGACGCTGTCGCAGACGAGGCTGACGATGCGGAGCCCTTCGCACTCGGGCTGCCGCGCGAGGCGATCGATGGGGAGATCGCCGTCGTAGAAGCGATTGCGCGACTCGTTGCGCCACGTTCGGCGCTCGTGTGCGCGGTGCGAGACCAGCGCGACCTCGGCGCACCCGAGTTCGCGAAAGCGCCTCAGCAACACGAGAATCGGCGCGGGCCACTCGTCGGCGACGTGCAAGACGGCGTGCACCTTCCCGACCTCCCGCACCGTCACCGCGCCGCGGTCGAATTCTGCGAGGTAGGCGGTGCCCCAGAGCACGTCGTGGCCGTCTTCGTCGACGGGCTCTCCGCTACGCTCCCGAACGCAGTCCACAGGCCTTCCTGCCAGGACCACGATGCCCAGCGGGCCTCCCGTCGCCCGCGCGTCGATGCCCGGGAACCGCACCGCGGCGCCGCGATGGAGCGCGCGCTGCGCGGCGTCGAGGCGTCGCGCGCTCGTGGCGTCGCCGTCGAGGTTTGACAGCGCGGCGCCCTGGGTGATCGCAGCGCGATCGACGAAGGCTCCGCGGAGCGCCCGTCCGAGCGCGCGGAGCACGACGTCGTCGCGGCTGTCGCGCACGTCGATGGAGGCGTCGAAGGCGCTCACGATCCGAACGCCGCGGCGCCCCTCGGGGTCGAGGCGCCGCACCGCCGCGACCACGGCCGCCCGTGTGAGGATCGATGCCGCCGTGACGAGACCCCGAGATGCCGCCGGGAGTCCGCCATCATCGGGCACATAGGCGCTGTCTCCCAGGGCGATGCGCGGAATCACCGCGGTGACATCGCGACGGTGTATCCCAAGTTCCTCTTCGAACAATCGTCTCCGCTGCGCGTCGCGGCCGTCTCCGTCCCGCCGGTCGAGGACCACCACCACGGGTCCGTCGTCGATCCGAAACGCCTCTCGCAGAGACGGCTTCGCCTCCCACCGGAGAACCTTCGGCTCGAGGGTCACGCCGACCCGCACGCACATCGCGGCGGCAGGATCGCCGTCCCCCTCACGCACCGAGAGCGCGGCCATCCACGCCCACGGAGGTCCGCTCCCGGCGTCGCCCTCGTTGCGGGCGGCGATGAGCGGCGAGACGCTGCGCGCGGCGAAGATCGAGCGGTCGAGACACAGCGCGAAGGACAGACGCTCCGACGCAGGTTCGGCGCCGCCCGCGAAGGACGCGAAGCACTGGGACCACGTCTCGATGCGCGCCTCGACGGCGCGGCGCGTCCCGGCGTCGTTGCGATACCCCGCGACGATGCGCTCGACGCCCGCCCTGCGACGCGCTGGGTCGTCGAGGTGTTCGAGCATCTTCTGGATCAGGTCCACGGCGTTCTGCCGCACGTCGCCTTCGCTGTCGGCGGCCTGCTGCGCCGCGCGCACGACGACGTGATACTCCAGCGCGCGCAGGAGCTTTCGCCACGCGCCGTCGCGCGATGGGACGCGTCCATCGAACGCGCCCTCTTTCAACGCGCGCTCGAGGAGCAGCGCGCGGCTCGTAAGGGTGGTGGTGCGAATCCTCCGTCCGTCGAGGTGATCGACGACGTCGGGGCCCGAGGCGTTGAAGCGCGGCAGCCAGGTGACGTGCCGGAGATGCACCATGTCGCGCCTGCCCGAAGGCGCATCGATCTCGCTCATCCACTCCGGGCCGCGGCGCAGGTCGTCGTCGTCGCGCTCGGCGTATTCGCAGTCCGCCCTGGGCACCAGCGGGAGCCCCGAGACGAATGTCGTCGTCGCCCACGCCCGCGGACGGAGCATCCCCA
>JBILLI010000236.1:0-10113 GCA_044376155.1 Polyangiales bacterium | reverse complement strand
CGCGACCGCGAGGGGGCCCTGCGCGACTGCGCCGCCCGCTACGCCGCGCGCCTGGAGCACTACGCCCGGCAGGCGCCCGACAACTGGTTCAACTTCTACGACTACTGGGGTGACGCGTGAGGGAGGTGACCATCGAGCACACGGTGCCCTTCCACGACGTCGACCCGCTGCTGGTCGTGTGGCACGGGCACTACTTCAAGTACTTCGAGTACGGCCGCGAGGCCCTGATGCGCGCGCACGGGCTCGACGTGCCCGACCTCGTGGCGCTGGGCCTGAAGATGATGGTGGTGGAGAGCCACTGTCGGCACCTGCGACCGCTGCGCCACGGCGAGCGCGTGGCCGTGCGGGCGTACGTCGGGCGCATCGATCACAAGATCATGGTGCACTTCGAGGTGCACAGCGTGACGCACGGTCACCGCGCGGCCCGCGGATACACCGCGCTGGTCACGCTCGACGGCGCGGGTGAGCTCCTGCGCGACACGCCGCCCGAGGTCCGCGCGCGCCTCGAGGCCGCGGGCCCGTAGAACGACGCGAGGGAGACGGGAGCACAGATCGCGATGCGCTACGAAGGCAAGCTCTACCGACCGCCCAGCGAGGCCGACGCGTACATCCTGCAGGCCACGGTGGGGTGCTCGTGGAACCACTGCGTGTACTGCGACATGTACCGCGAGAAGGACTTTCGCGTGCGCGACCTCGCAGAGTCCCTGGCCGACGTGCGCGAGGCCGGGCGGCGCTACGGCGCGCGGGTGGAGAAGGTCTTCGTGGCCGACGGCGACGCGCTGGTCATGCCCGAGGACCACTGGCTCGCGCTGCTCGCGGCGTGCCGCGCGGCCTTTCCGAGGCTGCGGCGGGTGTCGTGTTACGCCATGGCGCGCAACGTGATCGAGAAGGGTGAGGCGTCGCTCACGCGGCTGCGCGAGGCGGGTCTCTCGCTGCTGTACATCGGCCCCGAGTCGGGCGACGACGTCACGCTGAAGCGCATCGCGAAGGGGCAGGACCACGCCGCCCACGTCGAGGCCGCCCGCCTCGCGCGCGCCGCGGGTGTCCCGCTCTCGGTGATCTTTCTGCTGGGCGCCGGGGGCGTCGAGCGCAGCGACGCGCACGCGCGGGCCTCGGCGCTGCTCGCGACCGAAATGGACCCGGCCTTCGTCTCGGCCCTCACGCTCACCGTGGTCCCCGAGACGCCGCTGGCGACGCTGGTGGCGCGAGGTCGCTTCGTGCTCCCCGAGGTGCCCGCGCTGCTGCAAGAGCTGCGCACCTTCGTGGACCTGGCCGCCCCCACCGACGCGGTGTTTCGCACCAACCACGCCTCGAACCACCTGCCGCTGGGGGGTCGCCTGCCGACGGACCGCGCGCGCATCCTCGGCGTGCTCGACGCCGCCCTGGAGGGGCGCGTGCGGCTCCGGCCCGAGGCGGCGCGGGGGCTGTGATCACCCGACGGCGAGCGCGCGGGTGACGACCTCGCGCACGTCGCCGCTGAGCGTGGAGCACTCGGCGACGCGATGGATCGCCGCGCGTGCGGCCGCGCGGAAGGGCTCTGCCAGCACGCTCCAGCGGTCCATGGCGCGGGCGAGGCGCGAGGCGAGCTGGGGGTTGGTGGCGTCGAGCGCGATGACGCCGTCGGCCCAGAGCGCGTAGCCCGCCCCGTCGGCGCGGTGAAAGGCCGCGGGGTTCAGCCGCACGAAGGACCCGAGCAGCGCGCGCACGCGGTTGGGGTTGGTGAGCGAGAACAGCGGGTGCGCCTGGAGCTGTCGCACCCGCGCGAAGACCTCGCCGTCGCGCTCGTGGGCGCGGGCCTGCACCTCGAACCACTTGTCGACCACCAGGGCCTCGTTCGGGAGCGCCGAGAGAAAGCGCGCGAGGGCGGCGTCGGCCTGGGGCGCGCGGGTGTTCACCAGGGCCTCCAGCGCGCCGAGCGCGTCGGTCAGGTTCGTCGCCTCGTCGAAGCGCCGTGCGGCGAGCTCGGCCCCGCGGGGATCACCGACGTCCGCGGCGTGGCGCACCCGCATCGCGAGGGCGAGGTTGGTCAGCGCGCGACGACCGCGCTGCGCGACGTCCGGGCGGTACGGCGCGGCGGCGTCGTGGGCGTCGAGGGCGGCCGTCCAGCCGTCGTGGAGGTGCGCCGCGACCTGCGACCGCCACGACGCACACGCGGCGTGAATGCGCTGCGGATCCACCGGGGTGACCATCTCGGCGAGGAAGGCCTCCGCGGGTGGCTGCAGCGCAAGGGCCTTGAACGACGGGTCCAGCGCGGGGTCGTCGAGCACCCGCCGGAGCGCGTCGAGGTAGGTCTCGTCGAGGCGCACCACACCGTCATCGCGCACCGCCTGGAGCAGTCGATTCACCGCGAGCCGCTGCCCCGCCTCCCAGCGGTTGAAGGCGTCGGGGTCATGGGCCAGGAGGGTCAGCAGGTCGTCGTCGCCCAGTCCGTCGTCGAGGATCACCGGCGCCGAGAACCCCCGCAGCAGCGAGGGCACCACGTCGCGGTCGACGCCGACGAAGACCCACGACGCCGTTTCTTCGGTGAGCACCAGCACGCGCTCGCTGCCCGCGGCGGCGTCTTCGCCCTGCAGGCGCAGCGGGAGGCTCGCCCCGTCGCGCCCCAGGAGCCCGAGGCGCACGGGCACGACCAGCGGTTGCTTGTGGGATTGTCCCGGGGTGGCCGGGGTGTGCTGGCGCAGGGTGAGGGTGTACGTGCGGGCGGCGGCGTCCCAGTGACCGCGGGCGGTGAGGCGCGGCGTGCCGGCCTGGTCGTACCAGCGCGCGAAGACCGCGCGGTGTCGGGCCAGCGGGCTGTCGGGGTTGGCGTCGGCGATGGCCGCGAAGAAGTCGTCGCAGGTGACGGCCTGCCCGTCGTGACGGCTGAAGTACAGGGTCATTCCCGCGGCGAAGCCCTCGCGGCCGACGAGGGTGTGCATCATCCGCACGACCTCGGCGCCCTTCTCGTAGACCGTGGCGGTGTAGAAGTTGTCGATGGCCTGGTAGGCGTCGGGGCGCACGGGGTGGGCCATGGCGCCGGCGTCTTCGGGGAACTGCCGCTCGCGCAGCGCGCGCACGTCGGCGATGCGGCGCACCGCGCGGGCGCTCTCTCCGCCGCTGAGGTCGGCGCTGAACTCCTGGTCGCGAAAGACCGTGAGGCCCTCCTTGAGCGAGAGCTGGAACCAGTCGCGGCAGGTGACGCGGTTGCCGGTCCAGTTGTGGAGGTACTCGTGCGCGACGACGCGCTCGACGTTGTCGAAGTCGTCGTCGGTGGCGGTGGCGGGCGCGGCCAGCACGAACTTGGAGTTGAAGATGTTCAGCCCCTTGTTCTCCATCGCGCCCATGTTGAAGTCGTCGACGGCGACGATCATGAAGCGCTCGAGGTCCAGCGCGAGGCCGAAGCGCGACTCGTCCCACGCGATGGAGGCGACGAGGGCGCGCATCGCGTGCTCGGTCTTGGCGAGGTCCTTGCGCTGCACGTAGATCTGCAGCAGGTGCCCGCGTCCCGCGCGGCTCACCACGCGACGCTCGACGCGCGCCAGGTCCCCCGCGACGAGAGCGAAGAGGTAGGAGGGCTTGGGGAAGGGGTCGTGCCAGACGGCGAAGTGCCGGCCGTCGGGGAGCGCGCCCTCGTCGACGAGGTTGCCGTTCGAGAGCAGCACGGGGTACCGCGCGCGGTCCCCGCGGAGGGTGACCGTGAAGGTGGCCATGACGTCGGGCCGGTCGAGGAAGCACGTGATGCGGCGAAAGCCCTCGGCCTCGCACTGGGTGAAGAGCCCCGACCCGCTGGCGTAGAGCCCGCTGAGCTGCGTGTTCTTCTCGGGCGCGATGGCGTTGCGCACCTCGACGACGAAGACCTCCGCCGCGGGGGCGTCGAGCACCACCGCCCCGGCCTCGCGCCGAAACGCCACCGGCGCGCCGTCGACGCGGACCTCGTCCACGCGGAGCTCCTCGGCGTGGAGGCGCAGGGGTGCGCGGGGCCGCGCGGGGTCGCGGGCGATGACCAGACGGCTCGAGACCACGGTCTCCGTAGGGTCGAGGTCGAAGGTCAGCGCGGCCTCGCGGATGGTGTACGCCGGGGCGGCGTAGTCCTCGCGGCGGATGATGGGGGCGGCGCCGTCGCGCGACGGCATCAGGGTCGACATTCAGGAACACCCGGGGGTTGATGGGAGAGGGGACTCGGCCGATGCGCCGCCGAGGATGCGTCGGACGCAGGCGCGCAGCAACGCGTGGCAGCGAGGTTCGGCGCGATGCGCGGGCATCACCGCCCGGCGGTCCGGCGCGCCGCGGCGCTGTGGTATCGATCGCCGGGTGACCGACCCCATCAACGGTGGAGGAGAGAACCGCCCCGCGCGCGCCGCGGCGATGGCGGTGGTGACGGCTGCGATCACCGCGGTGTTCTACCCCCTGCTCCTCGGGCGCTCGATCTATCACCGCGACATCGCGCTCTGGCTCGCGCCGGCGCGGGCGATGGTGCGCGAGGCCCTCTCGCGGGGGGCGCTCCCCGGGTGGTCGCCGTGGGAGGGCATCGGCTTTCCCATCCCCGCCGATCCCCTCTACGCGACCTTCCATCCCCTCGCGCTGCTGACCCTCCCGCTCCCCATCGGCTGGGGCGAGACCGTCTACCTCCTGCTCCACGTGCTGCTCGGCGGCGCCGGCCTCGCGGCCCTCGCGCGGCGCGCCGGGGCGTCACCGCACGCGCGTGCCACGGGCGCGCTCGTCTGGATGCTCACGGGCCTGACGTGCTCGGCGTGGTCCACGGGCGTGCTGCTCCCGGCCATGACCTGGATCCCCTGGACCTGCGCCTTCGCGTGGGACCTCGCGCGCGGCGCCGTCGGCGGAGCGCCCCTCACCCGCCCGGCGCTCGCGCTCGGCGTCGCGGGCGCGCTGCAGCTCCTCACCGGGGAGTTCTACGTCACGATCATGGGGGCGATCCCGGCGGCGGCGCTCGCGCTGGCGGCCGGGGCCACCGCGCCGCGGGCCGTGCCTGCATCAATCGCGTTGCGCCGCAGCGCGTTGGCGCTTACGGGGGCCGCGGCGCTGGCGCTCGCCCTGTCGGCCCCGGCCTGGGTCCCCGCGGTGGCGCTCGTGGGGGGCACCGCCCGCGCTGGCGCGATGTCCACCGCGGCGGTGGACCGCTGGAGCCTGCCGCCGCTCCTCCTCGCCGACCTGCTCGTGCCGCGCGGGCTCATCGCGCGCTGGATCGCCACCCACGACCCCGCGCTCACGGCGCGCATCGGCGACCACATCTTCTTCTTCGGGTTGTACGTCGGCGCCACGGCCCTCTCGCTCGCGTGCCTCGCGCCGCGTCGCAGGGGGGCGGCGGTCGCGTGGACGGCCGCGGCGCTGGTGCTCCTCGGCGCGCTGCTCGCGCTCGGCCCTGCGACGCCCCTGCTCGGGGCGCTGCGGGCGACGGTGCGTCCCTTCGCGCACATGCGCACGCCGCAGAAGTTCCTGATCGTCGCGCACGCGCCCTTCGCGCTGCTGGTGGCCCTCGGCGCCGAGCGGGCGCTGCGCGGCGAGCGGCTGCGCGCGATGGCGCTCTACCCCGCGGCCCTCGGCCTCGCGGCGCTGGCGGTGCTGCGCGTCGCCCCCGCCGCGGCCCCCACCTACGCCCTCTCCGCGGCGGGCGCGCTCCTGCGGGTGGGCGCCGTGCTCGCGGCCATCGCGCTCGCGCGTCGCGCCCCGAGGAACGCCGTCGCGCTCACCCTCGCCGTCGCGCTCGACCTCGGCGTCGGCGCGTGGACGGTCTTCACGTGGGACGCCTCGCCCCCGCGGGACCCTCCGCGCATCGCGGCGATGGCCCACGCCGCTGCCCCGGCGCGCGACGGCGGGCCCTCGCGGCTCTGGTGGTCGAGCCGCGTTCGGTACGAGCCCGGCGCCGACGCCGACGCCGAGGCCCGCGCGCTGCTCACCCCGAAGACGCACGTCGGCACCGGCGTCGCGGTCGTGCCGGGCTACGACGCCGCCATCGCCGAGGAGGTCGATCGCCTCGGATACTCCGGCCGACTCGGCGCGGTGCGCCTGCTCGCCGCGGACCTCGCCCTCGCCGCCTCGCCCACGCTGCCGGGGATGACCCACGTCGCGACGCCGCGGCCGGGCGTACACCTCCACCGCGTCGACGCGCCCCTGCCCCGCGCGTTCGTCGCCCACGCCGCGGTCGAAGACCCCGAGGGCGCGCGCCTCTGGCACCTCCTCGACGAGCCCGTGCTCACGGGCGCGCAGATCGCCCTGCGCCGCAGCGACCTGGCGCTCCTCCCGAGCCGGGCTCCGCGGCCGCGGTCGGGCTGCTCCTTCACCCGATGGGCGCCCGGTGACGTGACGCTCCGCTGCGAGGCGCGCGAGGCCGGGGTCGCGGTGCTCGCCGAGCAGTTCTCGCCCGGGTGGCGCGCCGCCGTCGACGGGCGGGACGACCGGGTGCTGCGGGTCAACCGGGTGATGCTCGGGGTGCCGGTCCGCGAGGGGGTACACACGGTGCGCCTTCGCTTCGAGACGCCGTGGCAGCGCGCGAGCCTCGCCGCCGCGGGCCTCGGGGTGGCGGCGGCGATCGCGCTGTACCTTCGCGCGCGCAGGGCGGCGTAGCGCGCCTCAGCGGCAGGCGGGGAGCGCCGAGGTGCCGTCCCAGAGCGTGCCGTTGGCCACCAGGGCGGCGCGCAGGGCGCCGTCGACGTAGGCCTGGGCCACGAGGACGTTCTTCGTGTACCGCTCCAGAAAGCCCACGGTGAGGCCGCGCACCGCGAGGTCGCGGGTGGTGCGCGGGTCGGCGCCGCGGGCGCAGGCGAGGCAGGGCAGCCCGCACGCGGTGTCGACGAAGTCGTTGTGCCCGTAGTTCAGCAGGGGGTACGTCGCGACCGTGATCCCCATGGGCGCGGCGCGCGCGAAGGTCTGCCAGTTCGAGGCCTCGGGGGCGCACGACTGGCCGAGGATCCCGCATCGCGACTGTGACGCGCCGAACAGCGCCAGGGGCACGCGCAGCCCGCCCATGCGCTCGGGCGCGACGCTGGGGTGGGCGTCGTCGACGCGTCCCCCGGGAGAGGGGTTGTCGTCGACGGGGTCGAGCGCCACGCCGGCCATGAAGCCCGAGTCTTCGAGCACGGCCATGATGGCGGCCTTGCCGCCGAGGGAGTGCCCCATCGCCACGGCCCTGCCGGCGTCGACCGCCGCGGCCCCGGGGAAGCCGCTCACCCGCCCCATCGCGAAGGCCCCGCGGGCGCCGCGAATCGCCGCAGCGACCTCGCGGTGGTCGGTGCCGAGGATCGTGCCGGGGTAGTCCACCGAGGCCACGACGTAGCCCCAGGCCGCGACGTGGCGCAGCAGCACGTCGAAGTTGCCCACGTTGAGCTGGAACCCGTGCGCGAAGACCACCAGCGGCACGCGCGTGCCCGCGGGGGTCTGCGGGTAGAACACCCGCGCGTTGCCCTCGGTGCCCGGCACCGGGCCGTTCCAGACCTGGACCGCGAAGGGCCCGTTGGCGCCGTAGTTCATCAATGGTCCGCCGCCCGCGTCGGGCGCGGCCACCACGTCGGGCGCGGCCACCACGTCGGGCGCGGCCACCACGTCGGGCGCGGCCACCACGTCGGGCGCGGCCACCACGTCGGGCGCGGCCACCACGTCGGGCGCGGTCACCACGTCGGGCGCCGCGACGGCGTCGGTGGCGCTGACGACGTCC
Source organism: Polyangiales bacterium (assembly GCA_044376155.1). Lineage (GTDB taxonomy): Bacteria > Myxococcota_A > Polyangia > Polyangiales > JAWKRB01. Next base: position 2,465 of record JBILLI010000236.1, on the reverse strand, counting down.
GAGGCAGCGTCCGCGGATGCCCCGCCGAGGTCCGTGGGGATGCGCACCATCTCCGGCGCGCAGGCGGTGAGGGTCGCGGCGACGAGGAAGGCGAGGCGGCGCGGGGACATCAGACCTCCAGAGCGTGCAGGTGGCGGGTGTCGTTGATCGCTTGGATGCGCACGACGCCGCTCGCGCTCACGGTGAGCCGCTGCAGCGCGCAGTTCTCCAGGTGGAAGAGCGTGCGGGGGTCGTCGACGCGGAGCAGATGCCGCAGCATGTGGTGCATCGCGACGCCGTGGGAGACCACCACCACGCGGCCCTCGGGGTGCGCGGCGAGGATCTCGTCGAGCGCGGCGGCCACCCGCGCCCCGCACGCCCGGTGCGACTCGCCGCCGGGGGGGCGGTGGTCGGGGTCGCGGTCCACGAGGCGGCGCCAGTCGTCGGGGTGGTTGGCTTCGATGTCCTTGAAGGTGCGCCCCACCCACGCGCCCATGTCCCTCTCTCGCAAGGACTCTCGCGCGATCACGGGCATCCCCAGGTGTGCGGCGAGGGGCGCGGCGGTGTCGAGGGCGCGGCGCAGGTCGCTCGCGTAGATGGCCTCGGGCGGTGACGACGCGAGGGCCTCGGCGACCCGCAGGGCCTGCGCGCGCCCGAGGGCCGTGAGCGGTGAGGGCGAGTGTCCCGCGAACGCGCCGTCGCGGTTCCCCTCAGACTCGCCGTGTCGCACCAGTACGAGCTGCAGCGCCATGCAGCGCGGGGACTACCACGCGCCGCCGCAGGGTGTCATCGGCCAGCCGCCTCGTCGCGCCGACCGCGGTGCGCGCGCTTGCGCCCGCGAGAGAGAACGGCGCGCGGGCCGCGTCTACCAGGTGATCCACGAGGCCCGGTGCGTGAAGACGTGAACGAGCTGCGAGTCGCGCAGGGTCCACAGACGGCCGGGGTGAAGGTCGATGTTGGGCCGGCCGTCCCAGTCGATGGGGCTGTAGTTGAAGGCGCCGGCGGCGTGGATCAGCAGCGAGATCGTCAGGAGCAGCCACGGGATCGCCGCGAAGGGCGTGCGCCGGGGCGTCGTCCACGCCGGCAGGGTCGCCAGCGCGAGCACCGGCGCGAGGTCGGCCACCATGCGCGGACCAAAGTTCCAACCGCCGTACCAGCCGTAGTAGCAGCTCACCATCGCGGTCAGCATCGCGGCGCCAACGCCCAACGACAGCAGCCAGGTCGGACGCTGCGACGACGGCCTGCCGCCCTGCGCGAACGCGAGGAGCAGCACCGGGCTGTAGACGAAGAGCCCGCGCGAAGGGCTGAAGAGCAGGCCCGCGAGGCCAAGGAGGGGGTTGTTGCCCCAGTACGACCCCCCGGCAGCTCCGACGCGTCGCTCCCGATGACCCGAATGGACTGCGCGACGCGCCAGGGAGCACCGAACCAGAGGGCGTTCAGGGTGCCCAGGACGATCGCCGGGATGGCCGCCCCCGCGAGGAACCCCAGCACGCGGCCGCGGTCTCGTCGCCACGCGCGCATCGCCCACGCGCCCACCGCCAGCGCGAGGAAGAAGTCCGGCGGTCGACACAGCACCATCATCCCGAGCGCCCCGCCGACGCCGAACGCGGAGGCGTTGCGGGCCAGGAGCAGCATCGCCAGCGCGAGCCAGAACTGCGCCGGGCCGTGCTGCCAGAGCGCTTGCGACGCGATGGACCAGGCGCTCGTGCCGAGCCCGTAGGCCAGGGCGACCCCGAGTGCGGCGAGGCGTGTCGCGCCGAGGGCGCGCGCCGCGGCGAAGAGCATCCCCGCGGCGAGCGCGACCAGCGTCGAGGCCGCGAAGCGACCGACCGCGCCCGCGTGTTGCTCAGAGATGCGACCGCCGTGCACGAGCATGTCGGCCGCGAAGAAGGGGAGGGCGCTGAGCGGCGCACCCACGCCGAAGCGCGAGACGAGCCGGCCGCTCCGGGTGGTCACGACGTAGTAGGGCGGCGTCGAGCGGCCCGCGAGGATCCGCGGACGAAACGCGTCGAGGTAGAGGTCTCTGCGCCTCACCAGGCTGACCGCGGCGAGCGGGGCGGGACGGGTGTCGTTGCCCAGCCAGCGCAAGGGGCTGGCGAGGTAGAGCGCGAGGAGCGCGGTGACGAGGATCGCGACGTCGCGCGCCGTCCGCGTGGGGCTCAAGGTGCGTTCGTGGGTCGCATCGGTCGGTTCCACGGAGGCGCAGGACTCTACCATTCCCGCAGCGGCGAGGTCGTTCTGTGGGTGCGTCCCTCGCTCGTGCCTGACCGGGACCTGAGACGGACCGACCGCCCCGATGCGCCGCACGCGCGTCCACTCGCGCGGTCACCCCCCCGCCAAGGGAGCGCGGCCCGCGGTCGACGGGCCTTCGCCCCCGCGGCAGGATGGAACAACGGTCGGTCCGCGTCGCGCGCTGCGCAGCCGTCTGCGTCGCGCGCTGCGCGGCGGCCAGCGCCGTGGCCAGCCCGCGAGGTCGTGACCACCGC
>JBILLI010000982.1:0-2638 GCA_044376155.1 Polyangiales bacterium | reverse complement strand
ACGTCGCGCTTCTCGCTGCGCGGGCAGAAGGTGCACCACTACATGGGCTGCTCGACCTTCTCGCAGTACACCGTGCTCCCCGAGATCGCGCTGGCCAAGGTGCGCAGCGACGCGCCCTTCGACAAGATCTGTTACCTCGGGTGCGGGGTCACCACGGGCGTCGGGGCGGTGATCTACACCGCGCAGGTGGAGGCCGGCGCGAACTGCGTGGTCTTTGGGCTCGGGGGCATCGGGCTCAACGTGATCCAGGCGCTGCGCATGGTGGGCGCCGACAAGATCGTGGGCGTCGACATCAACCCCGCCCGCGAGGCGCTCGGGCGCCGCTACGGGATGACCCACTTCGTGAACCCCAAGGCCATCGAGGGCGACCTCGTGGCGCACCTCGTGGAGCTCACCGGCGGCGGCGCGGACTACTCCTTCGAGTGCGTCGGCAACGTGAAGCTCATGCGCCAGGCCCTGGAGTGCTGCCATCGGGGGTGGGGCACCTCGGTGGTCATCGGCGTCGCGGGCGCGGGCCAGGAGATCTCCACGCGGCCGTTTCAGCTCGTGACGGGGCGCGTGTGGAAGGGCTCGGCCTTCGGCGGCGCCCGCGGCCGCACCGACGTGCCGAAGCTCGTGGACTGGTACATGGACGGCAAGATCGAGATCGACTCGATGATCACCCACAAGCTCCCGCTGGAGCGCATCAACGAGGCCTTCGACCTCATGCACGCGGGCGAGTCGATTCGCACCGTGGTGGAGTTCTGAGCGTGCTCACGGCCCGCAGCGAGCAGCGCTGCTTCGGCGGCGTGCAGGGCTTCTACGAGCACGCCAGCGAGGCCTGCGCGGGCCCCATGCGCGTGGGGGTCTACCTCCCGCCGCAGGCCCTCGCGGGGGAGCGCGTGCCCGCGGTGTACTTCCTCGCGGGGCTCACCTGCACCGAGGAGACCTTCGCGATCAAGGCCGGCGCGCAGCGGGTCGCGGCGGCGCTGGGCCTCGCGCTCATCACCCCCGACACGAGCCCTCGCACCCACCGCGTGGCGGGCGACGACGCGAGCTGGGACTTCGGCCTCGGCGCGGGCTTCTACCTCGATGCCACGCAGGCACCGTGGTCCGCGGCGTATCGCATGGAGCGGTATGTGACGCAGGAGCTCGTGGCGTTGGTCGAGGCGCAGCTCCCCCTCGCGCGCGATCGTCGCGGGGTGTTCGGGCACTCCATGGGCGGCCACGGCGCGCTCACCCTCGCGCTGCGCCACCCGGGTCTGTACGCCAGCGTGTCGGCCCTCGCGCCCATCGTCGCGCCCTCGGAGGTGCCGTGGGGCCACAAGGCCTTCGCGGGATACCTCGGCGACGACCGCGACGCGTGGCGCGCCCACGACGCCACGGCCCTCATCGCCGCGGGCGGGCGCCTCCCGGGAGAGGTGCTGGTGGATCAAGGGCTCGACGACAAGTTCCTCGCGCGAGAACTGCAACCCGAGCGGCTGGAGCAGGTCTGCGCCGCCATGGGACAGCCCGTCACCGTGCGCCGCCACGCGGGCTACGACCACAGCTATTTCTTCGTGATGTCCTTCGTCGAGGACCACCTGCGACTCCACGCCCGCGCGCTCCACGCGGGGTGATACCCTCGGCGGTCTGTTGATGGTCCGCCGCGCTGCCGTCTTCGTCGTAGTCACGCTGATCCTCGCGGGCGCCGTCGCCGCCGCGCAGACGCCCCCGCTGGACGAGGCCCGCGCGGCCTACGAGGCCGGGGTGGCGCACCTCATCGCGTCACGCTTTCAAGAGGCCGCCCTCTCGCTGGAGCGCTCCTACGCCCTGCGCGCGGTGCCCATCGCGCGCTACAACCTCGCCCTGGCGTATCGCGGCCTGGGGCGCTACCGCGCGGCGATCCCGCTCTTCGACGAGTACCTCCGCAGCGGCGCGGCGGAGCTCACCCCCGAGCGCGTGACGGCCATTCGCACCGAGCGCGACGACCTCTCCCGCGCGCTCGTCGACGCCACCCTGCGGGTCACGCCGACCGACGCCGTGCTGCGCATCGACGGCGGTGACCCGGTCCCCTCGCCCGCGACGCTCACGCTCGACCCCGGCGCGCACGTGCTGGAGTGGACCGCCCCCGCGCACCGCCCGCATCGCGAGAGCCTCACGGCCACGCCCGGCACGCGCCCCACCCTGGTGGTGAGCCTCGACCCGGTGCGCGAGGGACGACTCGTCGTGGAGTCGTCGGTGCCCTCGGCCACGGTGCTCCTCGACGGCGCGCGCGTCGCCGCGGGGCGCTTCGACCGCGAGGTCACGGTGGGCGAGCACGGCCTCACGGTGCGCGCCGACGGCTACCGCCCGGTGCAGCGCAGGGTGAGCGTGAGCCCCGCGGGCACGGTGCGCGTGGTGATCACCCTGGAGCGCGAGGGCCCTCCCGGGTGGGTGCTGCCGACGGCCATCGCGGGCGGCGCGGTGGTGCTCGGGGGCATTCTCGCAGGGGTGCTCGTGGCCACGCAGCCCGACCCCCCGACGCTGCGCAGCGGCAGCCTGGGGACCTTTCGTGAGTAGGCCCGCCCTCCTCGCCGCCGCGCTCGCGCTGTGCGGGTGCAAAGACGCCGTGGCCGAGGTCATCCTCGAGCTGCGCACCGACCGGGCGCAGGGGAGCACCCTCCGCGGGGTGCACGCC
>JBILLI010000235.1:0-10148 GCA_044376155.1 Polyangiales bacterium | reverse complement strand
GGTCGACGCGTGGCTGCGCGCGCAGGGGGAGCGATCTGCGCAAGGGGTCACGGGGATTCGCGCCGTGCAGGACGGGCACGCGCGGGTGCTGCGCCCCATCCCGGTGGAGGGACCGTGTGTATCCTGTCACGGAGACCCCGCGACGATCCCCGAGGGCGTGCGCGCGGTGCTCGCGGCGCGATATCCCACCGACCGCGCCACGGGCTATCGGGTGGGTGACCTCCGCGGGGCGCTCTGGGCTGAGGTCGCTCGGTAGCGTCGCGTCTGCACGTCCGTCATCGACGCGCGCCCGCCGGGCGAAGCGCCGCGACCGCCGCGCGTGCTCTTGCGGGCCCGACCGAAGCGCGCAACACCCGACCCATGGACTGGGACGACGTTCGCCACTTCCTCGCCCTGTCCCGCGCGGGCTCGGTGCGGGCCGCGGGGGCCTCGCTGAAGGTGAGCCACTCCACCGTGGCGCGTAGGGTCGAGGCCCTGGAGGAACGCCTCGCGGCACGGCTCTTCGACCGCACCCGCGACGGCTACACCCTGACCGAGGCCGGCCGCCGCATGCTCGACACGGCCGAGCGCATCGAGCGCGAGATGTCGGACCTCGAGCGAGGGCTCGTGGGCGTCGACGAGCGCCTGGAGGGCCCCGTCGCCCTCACCTGCAGCGACCACTTCATCGCGGGCCTGCTGCTGCCCGACCTGGCCGACTTCTGTCGGGCGTACCCCGGCATCGAGCTGTGCCTCACGGTGGACCCGCGGCCCTACGACCTCTCGCGCCGCGAGGCCGACCTCGCCCTGCGCGTGCTGGCCCACGGCGCGCAGCCCCCCGAGCACCTCGTGGGCGGCAAGCTCGCGCCCGTGGTTCTCGCCAGCTACGTCGCCGCGGCGCACGCCGACCGCGCCGACCCTGCGCACGGCGCGCCGACGGCGCGATGGCTGTCGTTCGAGCAGCGCAAGATCCACGAGGGGTTGATCGCCGAGAGCAGCTTTCCCGAGGTGCCTCCCTGGGGGCGCTTCACGACGGTCGAACTGCTGGTCATGGCCGCGAGAGAGGGACTCGGCGCGGTGATGCTGCCCACCTACGTCGGCGACCGCGAGCCCGCCCTGCGGCGCCTCGCGCGCCCCGACCTGCGTCACGTCGCGGACCTCTGGATGCTCAGCCATCCCGACCTGCGCGACAACGTGCGCCTGCGGGCGCTGCGCGAGCGGGTGCGCCACGCGCTGTCGCAACATCGGCCGTTGTTTCAAGGCGAGGGGTGGTGCGCGCCTGCACCCGTGGGTCCCGCAAACGCGCCGAGCGCGCCGGAGGGACCGCGCCTAGGTTGAGCGCCGCCCCCACCGCCCCGGAGCCGCTCATGCACGCAGACGTCGCCTTCTGGAACAACATCGCCACACGCTATGCGCGCCAGCCCGTGGAAGACCCCGCGGCGTTCGAGCGCAAGATCGCCCTCACCCACGCGCGAATGAAGCCTGGCGACGTGGTCCTCGACATCGGCTGCGGCACGGGCTCGCTCGCGCTGCGGCTCGCGGAGCGCGGCGCGCACGTCCACGGGCTGGACTACTCCGCCGCGATGGTCGACATCGCCCGGGCGAAGGCCAGGGCGCAGGGCTTGGAGAACGTGACCTTTCACCTCGGGGCCTTCGACGAGACCTTCACGGCGTTCGCGCCGGGCACCCTCGACGGTGTGTATGCCGGGAGCCTCCTGCACCTCGTCCCCGATCGCATCGCGTTGCGGCGCAAGGCCTTCGGGTTGCTGAAGCCTGGCGGGTTCTTTGTGTCGTCGACGGTGTGCCTCGGCGAGAGTTGGGTGCCCCTCACCCCGGTGCTGCGCGTGATGCGTTGGCTCGGCAAGGCCCCGGCGGTGTGGACGCTCTCTCGCGCGACGCTGCTCCGCGACATCGCCGAGGCGGGCTTCGTCGACATCACCGAGCCCGACGTCGGCGCCTCGCCGAAGATCGCCTTCGTGATGGCCGCGCGTTCCTGACACCGTCCGACGCGTCCCCTGCGCCCCCCACGCAAATCCCTCCGTCCGCCCGCGCTCCCCCGTCGCCCCCGCGCAGGTGACCCTTGCATCCCCTCGCGCGCCGCGGTTTCCTCAGCGCCCTGCGCGCGGGCGCAGCAGGAGGAGCGCATGGCCGAGGAGCAGAAGTTCACGTTGATCCGCGGGGGCACGGTGGTCACCGCGGAGGGAGAGCAGCGCGCCGACGTGCTCATCGCGGGAGAGCACATCGCCGCCGTGGGCGCCGACCTCGTGGCCCCCGCGGGGACGACCGTGGTCGACGCGGGCGGGAGCTACGTGATGCCGGGCGGGATCGATCCGCACACGCACATGGAGCTGCCCTTCATGGGCACCGTGGCCTCGGAGGACTTCTTCACCGGCACCAGCGCCGCCGCCGCGGGCGGGACCACGATGATCATCGACTTCGTGATCCCCTCGCCCAAGCAACGCCTGCTCGACGCCTACCAGACCTGGCGGGGTTGGGCCGAGAAGGCCGCCACGGACTACAGCTTTCACGTCGCCGTGACGTGGTGGGACGAATCCGTGCACGCCGACATGGGCGAGCTCAGCGCGAAGCACGGGGTGAACTCCTTCAAGCACTTCATGGCCTACAAGAACGCCATCATGTGCGACGACGAGGTGCTGGTGAATTCCTTCACCCGCGCCCGCGAGCTCGGCGCGCTGTGCACCGTGCACGCCGAGAACGGCGAGCTGGTCTACCGCCTCCAGCGCGACATCTTCGAGAAGGGCATCACCGGCCCCGAGGGCCATCCCCTCTCGCGTCCCCCCGAGGTCGAGGGCGAGGCCGCGAACCGCGCCATTCGCATCGCCGAGGTCCTCGGCGTACCGCTGTACCTCGTTCACACGAGTTGCATCGACGCGCTCGAGGCCGTCACCCGCGCGCGTTTGGAGGGCCAGCGGGTGTTCGCCGAGGTGCTCGCGCAGCACCTCGTCATCGACGACTCGGTGTACCGCAACCCCGACTGGAACACCGCGGCCCACTACGTCATGAGCCCGCCCTTTCGCGCGAAGGAGCACCAGGCCGCGCTCTGGCGGGGGCTCCAGGCGGGCATGATCCAGACCACGGCCACGGACCACTGCTGCTTCTGCACGCCGCAGAAGCAGGCGGGCCTCGATGACTTTCGCAAGATCCCCAACGGCACCGGCGGCGTCGAAGACCGCATGACCGTGCTCTGGCACCATGGCGTGCGCACGGGTCGGCTCACGCCCGCGGAGTTCGTCGCGGTGACTTCGGCCAACACCGCGAAGATCTTCAACGTGTTCGGCAAGAAGGGCACCATCGCGCCCGGCGCCGACGCCGACGTGGTGGTGTGGGACCCCGCGAAGACCCGCACGATCTCCGCGAAGACCCACCACCAGAACATCGACGTGAACATCTACGAAGGCATGGAGACGGTGGGCAACCCCGCCCTCACCTTCGTGCGCGGCCACCTCGCCTGGGACGGCAAGGACCTTCACACCGTCCGCGGCTACGGTCGCTACGTCGACCGCCCCTGCCACTCGCCCTTCTTCGCGAACCAGATGCTGCGCAACCGGCAGCACGAGCCCACCGCGGTGACGCGGGTACGCCCCACGCCCGCACGCTGAAGCATCGCGCCCACGCGCGTCAGGTAGATTTCACGCGTGAGCCACGGCGCCGTTGCGACCTTCCTCCAATGCCTGCGCGAACAGCGCGCCGAGCACACCGCGGGGGCTGAGGTCGAATGGACGCGTGCGTCGTGGCAGGGCCACCTCGCGACCGCCGCCGAGGTCCCGTCGGTGCGACGCGTCGCGCTCCCCCCCATGGCCTGGGACGCCGCGGGCCTCGCGTCCCTGCGTCGCCTCTTCCCCCAGGCCCACTCGTTTCACCTGAAGCAGATCGCGTCGCCCGCGATCCAACGCGCGACCCTCGCCGACCTGCTGTCGACCTTCTGGGATTCGCCGCTGCGTGCGCTTCGGGCCGATGGGTTCGGCGGCGCGGCGGGGCTCCCCGAGGGCGTCCCGGGCTTCGCGGCCACCCTCGAAGCCCTCCACCTCCGCGACGCACCGCCGGGGCTCGTCGAGCGGCTCATCGCGCGCCTGGGGTCGCGATCGACGCTCCGCGCAGTGACGCTCGCGGTCGACGCGCGCCACGATCCCTGCGTCACGCTGACGGGCGACACGCTCGAAGCGGTCACGCTCTACGTGCGCAAGCGCCCCGCGGGGGCGGCGCTCACGTTCGCGGGGCGGCTCCCGGCGCTGCGGGACTTCTCCCTCACTGCGCAGCGAGACGATCTCACCGAGCTCGACGTGCGCTCGCTCGGCGCGTTGCTGGTGGGTGCGCGGGCCACCCTCACGCGCATCGCGCTCCGGGCTCCCCATGCGTGGCGCCACGCGGCCGCGCTCGCGGAGGCGCTGGCCGCAACACCCGGCCCGGCGCTCCCGACGATCGAGGTCGAGCGTCTCCCGCGCGGCGACCCCGAGGCGCCCGAGGCCCGCGCCGAGGACTTCGCGCACCTTCAGCGCGTGCGCGCGCGGGGCTTCGCGGTCGACCCCGCGGCGTGCCTCGCGGTCGTCGATCGCGGTGAGCACCTGCGCGCGCTGGTCGATCCCCTGAGCACCCTCGACGCGCTGCATCTCGTGGGCGAGGTCCATGCGTTCCTGCTACGCGACCCTTCGCAGCTCACGGTCTTTCGCGCGGCCCGCAGCCTCGACATCGTCGACGCCGACGCGCTCACCCGCGACGGCCTCCTCTCGCTCCTCCAGACCCTCCCCGCGCTGACCTCGCTCCGCCTCACCAACAACCGCAACCCGCAGATGGACCTCCTCTCCCTCCGCAGCGCCTCGCTGGAGTCTGCGTGCTTCACGCACTTCCACGCGCTGCGAGGGTTCGACCTCGACGCCCCGTCGCTGCGCGCGCTGACGCTCGACAACTGCGACGCCGACACCCTCGACCTGATCGACGACGCCCGCGGGGTCGACGGCGCGACCGTGACGATCTACGGCGACTTCGTCGAGCGCTTCCTCGCGTCGCTGCTCGACGGCGATGCCGTGGTGCGCCTCCCCGCCCTGCGCGTCCTCTCGCTCTGGAACAACCCCATCGGCATGGGTTCGCTCGGGGCGATCGAGGCGCGGCGGGTGGCGGTCGCCTGCCACGCGGGCCATCCCTCGCTGCGCACGCTCCACCTGCAGAACGTTGCCCATCTGCGCAGCCTCACGCTGCGGGACCTCCCGGCCCTCACCACGCTGTCCGTGTCGCAGTGTGACGACGCGGGTCCCGGGACAACGTGGCTCGAGGCGGTCGACCTCGCGGGCCTGCCCGCCGGGTGCGACGTGAAGCTCTGCGCGCTCTCCCCCGGACGCGTCGGTCGGTAGAAGGCCTCGCGCGCTCCCACCGCGCCCATTGGGGGGCGGCGACCTCGCCGCCCTCGACACCGTCAGTGTGAGCGCTGCATCGCTCCAGAGAGGCGACCGAAAAGTGCCCCGAGGGCTGCGAAGAGACGCGAGTCCGGCAGGGCGTCGTCGAAGACGAGCTTGTTGCCCGTCGAGACGGCGCAACGCCGCCGGACGACGCGGATCTGATGCAGACCGACAGGGGACTTTCCGGTCGCCTCTCCAGACGCTCGACCCATCACCGCCGGCTCCGCCCGTGCACGCCGTCGCGTTCAACCCGGCTGCGTGAGGAACCACGCTGGCGGTCGCGTGGCATGAACATCCCGCGCGCGGCGCTTCATCAAACGCCGTCGTCAGGGCGCGCGCCGAAGGGCCCCGTGGCCCGCGCGCACGGCTCGGTACATGACGTAGCCGATGGGCGCGAGCAGCAGCGACATCAGCAGGCACGGCACCATCATCCAGTGGGGGATGCCGCGGCGCTGGGCGTCGGTCAGGATCGCCCGCCCCACCATCAGGTCAAAGGCCATGAAGTGCAGCATGCTCGTCAGCAGCAGGGTGCGGTTGTTGAGCATCGCGTCGATGTGCGCGAGGCTGTCGAACTGCGCGAAGATGCCGGGCATGAACGGAATGACCAGGACGGCGTAGACGACGCAGAAGGCCAACGGCACGGCGTCGGTCTCAAGCAATCGCTGCGTCACGCGGGCGCGCGGCGCGACCAGCAGCGCGGTCCAACAGACGCCGATGATGCCGCTGGCGAGGGTCAGCGCGTGGTCGAGGTTCATGCCGTGGGGCCCGGGGCGTATCGGAGCATCCAGCGCGTCACCAGGGGCGCGAAGACACGGGCGGCGAGGCGGGCCGCGGCGGGGCTTGTCTGCTCGGTCTGCAGCCAGTGATGCAGGCTGATGCGTTGGTACTGCAACAAGCGCTGACTCTCTGCGGTGTCGAGCCAGTCACCGATGAACGGCGGCGACGTCGGAAACGCGCGCTCGGGCAGCATGGGCAGCCCCCGCGCAGCGAAGCTCAAGGTGAGCAGCTCGCGGTAGGTCGTCTGGCACGAGGGGCCGCCGCCGATGAACAGCACACGTCCCTCGCACGCCGACGACGTGGCCGCGACGGCGTGCGCGAGGGCCGCGTCGGTGGGGTGGATCATCTCCATCCGCGTGTCCAACGGGATGCCGAAGACGAGGCGGAGGTTGGTCGCGTCGGGCGCGCGATCGAGCATCGCGCTTGAGAGACGCAGGATCGACCAGCGCAGGCCCGACGACGTCACGGCCCGCTCGCAGGCGATCTTGTGGGTGGCGTAGTGGTCGCTTCCGGCGACGGGCTCGTCGACGGTGATGGGCGGCGTGCGCGTCTTGATGTGCGGGTGCACGTGGTACGAGGACGTGAACACGAAGCGCGGAGGCACCGGCTGGGCCGCCGCGGCGGTGAGCAACGTCTGGGTGCCGACGACGTTCACCTCGCGGGCGAGCGCAGGGCGGGCCTCGCTGAGCGGCGGAATGACGAAGCCCATGTGCAGCACGACATCGACACCGGCCACGGCGCTCGCCACCGAGGCGGGATCCCGCAGGTCGCCCCAGACCACCTCGACCCCCGCGGGTCGGCGTCGGCTGGCCCGTCGATTCGCGGGTGTGTCGAGGTCCAACGCGCGGACCTGATGACCGCGGTCCACCAGAGCCTGCTGCGTGAACCGGCCCAACGAACCGAAGGCGCCGGTCAGGAGGATGTGTTGAGGCGCGCTCATCGGGTGTCCCGCGGCGGCATCTTCATCACGTCATGCGTCGGCGTGCACGAGAGGCCGCCGGTGGTGTCGCCGCGGGCCAGGCGTCGCTTCGTCATTGGACACATCCGTGGTTGGTGTAGGGCAGGCGCAGGCCCGCGGCGACCACGGCGACGGGCCCCTCCGGCACGCGCGCGGCGTCGAAGATCATGAGCCGTGTGTCGCGCGGGGTGTAGGCCGGCACGAGCAGCCATCCGTGGCCCTCCGGCGCGTCGGCGTTCGTGGGCACGAGCCGGGGCTGTCGAAGGAACACGCGCTCGCGGGTGGTCCACCGCTGGATGTCGCCGGTGGTGACGTCGGCGGCGATGACATCGGAGCGGCCGCCCTCGTGCTGATCATTCGAGACGAACCACGCGTGTCGGTAGGGCTGTCCGCGGCGCCGCTCGTCGATGGCGTCGAAGGTCACGCGCTGCACGCCGGTCACGAGCAGCCGGCTGGTGACGGCGCCCGAGGTGCGGTCGATGGCGAAGCGAAGGACGCCACCGAGGTGCGTCTCGACGGGGTACCGCGGGTCGAGCTCGAACTGCGATGACTCCGCGCGCGGATTGAGGTTCGACACGAAGGCGTCGACCATCGTGAGGTCGCCGTCGTCGTAGCAGTTGAGCAGGTGGTAGATGAACCCGCGCTGTGACAGCGCCACCGTGAGCGCAGGGCCGCCGCCGCGGGGTATCACGTGGAGCTGCAGCGCGCGCCGCGTCGTCTCGCGCATCGCCGCGAGCACGCCGCGGCCGAGCCCGAGGAGGTAAGGAGCCTACGCAGAATAAACGTGCCGTTTGCGCCGCCGATCCGCGTCGCACTGCGGCGTCGTGATCGCTCGGAATCCATCGAGGATGCCTTCGCGATCACTCCTTGCAGCGCTCGCGTTTCGACGCCGCAATTCGGCACGTTTATACTGCGTAGGCTCCTAACCGATGTCCGGCGGGCGCAGCGGGTTGTCGGGCAGCACGTAGCTCGACGCGCTGAAGCCAAAGGCGTGGACGGCGACGAAGCCCGGCCAGAAGTTGCGCCGCCCGCCGACGCGACGGCCACCGGCGTCGAGCTCGAGGATGTCCATCTCCGTCGAGAACACGGGCGTGTGTCGAAAGACCGCGGTGACGAGGCGCCCGGTGCGCGGATCGACCTGGGGATGGTTGTTGTGCGTGATCCCCGGGTCCCTCGGGTCGAAGTGGTCGGTGAAGGCCTCGGCGCGGATCGCGAGGGTGTCGGGGTCGACCCAGAGCGCGCGGGGCGTGGAGATGGCGAGAACGGCGTCGCCGAAGGCCACGCACTCGTGCACGTTGGGTCGGCCGATGGCGGCGGTGACGCGCGCGAGAAAGGACCCCGTCGTCGGGGTGCCGAGGCCCTTGCGCAGCACGCGCCCCGCGGCGACCTCGGCGTCGCGAAGGGGGTCTTCGAGGGAGCGCGAAGCCACGCGCGCGCGTCCGCCGCGGAAGGTCCACGAGACGAGGGTGCTGTAGGCGTCGAGGAGGTGCGCGATGGGCGGCGTCGTCGGCGCGTACCACCCGCCCGCGACGTACCGCGCGTCGAGCCCCGCGGGGACCGCGCCGGCGATGCAGGTGGCCTCGCCCTCGTGCTCGCTGACGACCTCGCGGGTCATCGTCACGAACTCATCGAGCTGCGGACGCCCCGGCGCCTCGCGCCGCACGCGCATCTCCTGAAGCCTGCGAATCGCCTCGGGCACCAGCGCAAGGATCGGCGAGCGACCGAGGCGCGCGGTCGTGGTTGGGTCGTGGGTCGTCACGGGCACCGCCGGGGTGGGTTCGCACACGAGGGGCGCGTTCGAGACGGCAACGTCATCGCCACGCCGCGCAGGGTGAAGAACCTTCGCACGCGCCGCGCCATCGCTTCAACGGCGAAGGCGCGGCCCGCGGCGGAGGGACTCTCCTGCCCGCTTCGCGGGACAGCCCGGCCGAGCCCCGCACACGAGCAGAGGGTCAACCTGCGGACCGACGACCCGCTCCCTGATCCGCGGACGCGCGACGGCACCGAGACCGGGTACACTCCCGCGCGTGGAACCCGACCGACCCGGTGCCTCGGGGCCCGATCCCGTGCTGCTTCGCCTCGCCGCGAAGGGCACCGCGCGCCGAGCGCACGCGGCGTCAACGGCGCCGGTCACGCAGAATCGCGACGGTGACCAACACCTCCGCCTGGCGGTCGGCGCCTACCGCGGATCCGCGCTGCGGCGAGCCCTCCTCGTACTGCCGATCACCTCCGCGTTGGTCGGCGGGGTGCTGGTCCTGCAGCAGCAGGGGCCGGACCGGGGCGCCGTCGGCGCGCTCGTCTTCGGCGCGACCATGGCCCTGTTCTTCCTCTGGCTCTTCGTGCCACCGATCGCCTCCCGCGGCGCGATGGCGCGCGAGGCCGACTGGGTCGACGCGCTGCCCTTCGAGCTGGTCGGCTACTTCGAAATGCTCTCAGAGACGCCGCGGCTCGCGCGCCACGTGACCTTCGAGATCCGGTGGAAGGAGGGCGCCCTGCCGCCCGACCGCGACCTGTTGTTCGGCGCGCTCGGCGCGGTCGATCCCGAAGCGTGTGTCGAGTCTTCCAACGACAGCGGCGCCTTCATCATCTCGGGCAGCGTCTCTGGCCAGACCGCGATCCGCAAGAACCGCGTCCCGGTCTATCGCAATCACGCGCTGCCCGGGCGCGTGCACGAGATCGTCGACCAGCTCCTGGTGCCGCTGCACCGCAGCCATCCCATGGCGCGGGTGAGCATCCGCGGGCGCTGAACGCGTCGGACCGGTCAACCGCAGGCGCATCGCCCCTGCCGTGCGCCCGCCGGGTCCTCGGGCTCGCCATCTCCCGATCTGCGCCGACGTCCTGCCAGACGCGCAACCGGGGAGGTGCCCCGAGTGGGACCTTCGCGAAATGTCCTGGGGCTCATCGCTTCGCGCCCCCGCCGCCCCGGTCGGCCGCTGCCCGCGCGTCCTTCCACCGATGCCCCACGACGCCGTGGCAAAATTGCAGTGAGGTCTCGCGGCCCGGTTGAACAGAGGCCCAGGGCGTCC
>JBILLI010000980.1:0-2655 GCA_044376155.1 Polyangiales bacterium | reverse complement strand
GTGCGGCGCCTGCCCCTCCTCCAGCGGGTGACCCTTCGGGCAGTGAAGGCCACCGGGGTGCAGCACGCTCAGCAGCAGCCGGTAGCAGGCGTCGTCGTCCAGCAGATCGTCGATGGGGAACAGCATCTTCGTTGGCCGACGATACGACTGACCGGAGCTCCGTGCGAGTCACGTCACCCCGGAGGGAACATGAGCCGGAGTGCCTATCCCCCACCTCCGGGACGCCACCGTGCGTCGACGGCCCGCACGTGTTCGCCGTCAGAAAGTGCGAGTGGGTGAGGAAGTCCGGCCGCCCGTCCGCGTCGACATCGAAGGGGACGCCGTCGTCGACGCCCGCCCCGCCGACGCGAGACCGACGGAGGTGAAGGTCGAAACAGTCTCGCGTCCGCGGCGCGTGTCACGGTAGAATTTATCCCGTGAGGCACTCCGTCCCTCCCCTGGTGTATGGCGCGTTCGTCGCGATGCTGGCGGGGTGCGCCGTCGCCAGCCTCGACGCCGACAGCGGCCAGAACTGCGGGCGGGAGGGCCTCCCGTGCTGTGACGATCCGACCGGCCTCGGCGCGTGCGAGGCCGCGCTCGCGTGCAGCACCGCGCAGGTTTGCGGCGGCGAGCCTGACGGCGCGGCGCCCGATGGATCGGATGCGCCAGTCGGCGACGACGCGTCCGCCCGGCTCGACGCGTCGTCGCGACTCGACGCGTCGCCCATGGATGCAACGCCTCCCGCGGACGCGCCCGTGGCGATGGACGCGCCCGTGGCGACGGACGCGCCCGTGGCGACGGATGCGCCCGTGGCGACGGATGCGCCCGTGGCGATGGACGCGCCCGTGGCGATGGACGCGCCCGTGGCGACGGATGCGCCCGTGGCGATGGATGCGCCCGTGGCGACGGATGCGCCCGTGGCGACGGATGCGCCCGTGGCGACGGATGCGCCCGTGGCGACGGATGCGCCCGTGGCGACGGACGTGTGCGCGCCGCCGCGGGTCCAGTGCGCCGACCGCTGCGCCAACCTCATGACCAGTTCGGTGCATTGCGGTGTGTGCGGCAACGCGTGCCCGGTCGCACGGCAGTGCGTCGACGGGCAGTGCACGCCCTGCGGCGCCCTCGGTCAGCCGACGTGCAACGTGGGGGGCTGCTTGAGCGGGCTCGCCGCCTGCGCGGGGCAGTGCCGCGACACGGCGACCGATGCGCAGCACTGCGGCGTGTGCGGCCAGGCCTGCGCGATGGGCATGCGCTGCGAGGCGAGGGCGTGTCGCGCCGCGGGGAGCGTGTTCGTGACGACGTTGGGGTCCTTCGCCCGCGCCGCCGACGGGGGGCTGCGCGCCTGGGGAACCAACTCCACCGGACAGCTCGGCGACGGGACCACCACGGCGCGCCCCTCGCCCTCGCCCACGATGGCGCCGCGCGGCGCGGAGGAGATCGTTGGGGGATCCAACCACACCTGCGCGCGCCTCGCCGACGGCACCGTCTCCTGCTGGGGTACCAACAACGCCGGGCAGCTCGGGGTGGGGCCCACGTCGACGACGCCGCGGCTCGTCCCGTCGGCGGTGACGGGGCTGTCGGGGGTAGTGTCGATCGCCGCGGGGACGACGCACACCTGCGCGGTGCGCGCAGACGGGACGGTGGCGTGCTGGGGCCTCAATTCCGCGGGGCAGCTCGGCAACGGCGACACCACCTCGCGCACGACGCCGACACCGGTCGTGGGTCTCAGCGGAAGCTTCGTCGCGGTGACGGCGGGCCTCCACCACACCTGCGCGCGTCGCTCGGACGGCGCGGTGTTCTGTTGGGGTCAGAACACCAACGGGCAACTCGGCAACGGGTCGACCGCGGGGAGGGGGCCGGCGATGGTCACCGGCGTGACGGCGGTCGAGGTGGCGGCGGGCTACTTCAACACCTGCGCGCGGCTCGCGGACGGCACGGCCCGCTGCTGGGGGCTGAACAACTACGGCCAGCTAGGCGACGGCACCACCGCCACCCGCACGACGCCGACGCCCGTACGACTCGCCGCCCCCGCGGCCGAGGTACGCGTCGGGGTAGCCTTCGCGTGCGCCCGGCTGACGACGCAGGCGATCCAGTGCTGGGGCTACAACCGCAACGGCGCGCTCGGCGACGGCACCACCACCGACCGCTCGACGCCGGTCAACGTCGCGGGCGTCACCGACGCCGTCGCGTTGGCGGTCGCCAACAGCAGCCACAGCTGCACGCGCGTCGCCGCCGGGGGGATCCGCTGCTGGGGCTACAACCGCTCCGGGATGGTGGGCGACGGGAGTTCGATCAACCGCACCACGCCCGTCGCCATCGCGGGGCTGTGACGGGTGCACAGACCAATTCCCTTGCGTCGCTCCTGCGGTACCTTCGGGGCGTGCGCGCCCCCCTGACGCTGTCGTTGACGCTCTCCCTCGCCGCCTGCGGCTCTGTCACCTCGCCCGTGAGCCCCGACGCCGCCCACCCCACCGACACGGTCGTCGCGCCTGACGCACCGCTCGACGCACGGCCCGTTTCCGCGGACGCTCCGGACGCGCTGCCGGACGCGCTGCTCACGACGGCGCTGACCATGCGGGCGGTGAGGTCAACGAGCGCCACGTCGGCCGCGGAACCGTTGGCGGCGATGTCAGGGGCGGTGACCTCGACGCGCGCCCCGGGTCTGCGGGCGTCGCG
>JBILLI010000234.1:0-10176 GCA_044376155.1 Polyangiales bacterium | reverse complement strand
CCCCACGGCGCGCACGTAGGCGTAGCCCTGCGCGAAGGCCCACGCCGTGTAGCGGTCGCGTCCGCCGCCGTCGACCAGCGCGCCGATGCCGAGGATGCCCGCGCCCTGCCCGCCGGCCTCCATCGAGTACGTGTCGTCGCCGCCCTCGTCGTAGAGCCCGCCCACGCCGAGCGCGCCGAAGCCCTGGGACATGCGCAGCGATTGGTACCGATCCCCTTGCGGCCCAAGGTCATAGAGCAGGGCGACGCCCAGACGCGCGGAGCCCTGTCGCCCCGTGCGCGACATCGACGGCGCGCCGCTCCCGCTCCGCGCGCGCCCGGCCTCGTCGCTCGGGAGCGTCTCGGGCGTGTCGAGCGACGACGCGCGCACGGGGTAGCCGTAGGTGTCAGCGCCGCCGAGATCCACCAGCACGCTCACGGGGTTGTCGACCGTCGCGTTGGCGGCCACCTGGGCCTCGTAGGTGTCGTCGCCCCCGAGGTCCACGACGAGTAGCGTCGCGGGGTACGCGTCGGGCGTGTAGCGGTGCGCCGCGGCGTCGCGGATCACCACCTGTCCGATGGGCGTCTCGGCCGCGAAGGACGCGCCCATCACGCCCCGAAAGCGCGCGAGGTCGGCGGCCTCGATGGCGCGGGCGAGGGCGATGGCCTCGGCGGTGGGTAGGCGCACGTCGCCGAGCACCGCGCCGAGCTGCGCCGCGTCGGTGAGGTCGGGCCGCTCGGTGGAGAGGTTGGTGGCGAGGTTGAGAAAGGGCGCCGTGGTGAAGAAGAGCGCGCGGTATTCGGCGATGGCGCCGAGGCGAATCCCCGCGTCCCGCGCCCGCGCCGCCGCGAGGGCCGCGCGCAGCACCGGGGTGAGCGCAAGCCGCAGCGCCGCAGGGAGATCCGACGCGTCGGCGCGCAGCGCGTCGAGGTCGGGCGCGCCCTGATACGCCGTGACGATGTCGGCCACGGCGCGCGCGAAGGCCTCGGGGTCGCTCTCGGTGGTGGGCGTCGCGGGCGCGAGGGGCGACGGCTCCGCGAAGGTCGACATCTCCAACAGCGCGCCGCTGAGCGTCTGCGCGCGGGCGTCGAGGCGGTCGCCGAGGGTGCGCGCGAGGTTCACCCCGGCGAGCCAGTCGCGGTGCGCGCGGTCGAAGCCTGGCATGCGAAAGCGGTCGCGGGTGAGCCAGAGGGGGAAGGCGTCGAGGTTCGCGTGGGCGAAGTACAGGTCGCAGCGGCTCCACGGCGCGGCGGTGTCGGCGCGGAGCGCGCGGTCGAGGAGCGTGTCGGCGCTCGCGGCCGCGCACGCGCAGTCAGTGGGCACGCAGCGTCGGCCTGCGCCGGGAATCGCGAGGCACCGCGCGTCGTCGCCGCAGGCCGCGTCGCTCTCGCACGCGAGGGTGCAGAACCCGCGCAGGGAGGGGTGGAGCCCGCTCGCGCAGCTCAGCCCCGTGGGGCAGCTCGCGCCGTCGCCGCAGGGCGCGCCCACGCCCCGGGGGTTCACCGCGCGCACGCCGCAGGCCTCGGGGCCCACGCGGTCGTCGGGCACACACGCCCGCACGCGCTGGCCCTCGCGCGTGGTGACCTCGCGGCAGCGGCGCGCGCCGTCTTCGCAGTCGGTGTCGCGGGTGCAGGCCGCGAGGCACACCGCGCCCGTGCGCCCGCGCACCACCTCGTCGCGTGCGAGGTCGGCGCAGAGGGCGTAGCGGCCCACGCAGCCCGCGGCGGGGCAGGCGAGGTTGCGCCGCGAGGTCATGGGCACACACGCGCCCGCCGCGGGCATGCACACCGCGCCGCGGCAGGTGGCCTCGAAGCCCGCGCCGCAGGGCGTGTCGGGGGCGTCGCAGGCGACGTGGCACATGCGCGCGCCGGGCTGGTTCACGGCGTCAATGAGCTCGCAGCGGCCGCCCGGCCCGCACTGCTCGTCGAGCAGGCAGGGCATGCAGGTGTAGGGCGCCACCTCTCGCACCGCGGGGCCGCCGTCGCGCACATCGGGCGCCGCCGCGGCGTCGACGACGTCGGGGGCGGGGACATCGGGCGCGATGTCGGTCGTTGGCACGTCGGCGGGCGCGGGCGAGGCGGTCTCACAGCCGAAGAGGGAGAGGGCGAGGGCGAGTCCGAAGCGAGCGCGAGGCATGGGGCAGAGGGTAGCGGTTCGGCCGCCGTCGCGGGGGCGCGAACGCGCGAGGGCAACGCGCACGGGTTGCGGGCGCGTCGCAGGCGCGTATAGTCCGCGCCCTTTTCTCGCTGGCGGGAGAAGGGAGCGTTCGCTCCCCACCTTTTCCCCGCCGTGCCCGGTGAGCCCCATGAACTCGTCTGCGCCCGCGCTGATCACCACGGACCGTCCCGTCGACCTCTGGGTCGCCGCGCTCGAAGCGTGCGCGAACACCGCGGAGCGAGGAGAGCGTCCCGAGGGGGTGGTGTGCCTCGACGCAGCGGACTTCGCGCGGGTCGAGGTCGCGCGGGTGCGCGCCACGGTGGAGCGCGTGCTCATGGGGCGCCACCCCGACCTGGGCCTCGACATGCTCCTCGAGGTCGGGGCGCTGGGCGCGCTGCTGCCCGAGGTGCACGCGCTCGTGGGCTTCGGCGACGGCGAGTGGCGCCACAAGGACGTCTGGAAGCACACGCGGCAGGTGGTGCGTCAGGCCGTGCCCCGCACCGAGGTGCGCTGGGCGGCGCTGCTGCACGACATCGGCAAGGTGCGCACGCGCCGCATCGAGCCCAACGGCGAGGTGCACTTCTTCGGGCACGCCGAGGTGGGCGCGTCGATGTTCGACCGGATGCACCGGCGCATCCCCCTGTTCCGCGGTGATGACAACCTCGCGCGGAGCGTGCGGTTCTTGATCCTGCACCACCTCCGCGCGAGCCAGTACGACGCGTCGTGGACCGACAGCGCGGTGCGCCGCTTCGCCAAGGAGATGGGCGGGTGCATGAGCGACCTGCTCGACCTCTCGCGCGCCGACATCACCACCAAGCGCCCCGAGCGCAAGCGCAAGGGCCTGGAGGCCATCAGCGAACTCGCGGTGCGGGTGCGCGAGATCCAGACGCAGGACGCGAAGGTGCCGCCGCTGCCCAAGGGCCTCGGCACGTCGATCTCCGAACGCCTCGGCATCGCGCCGTCGCCGAAGCTCGGTGAGCTCATGAAGCTCCTCAAGGACGCGGTGGAGGGCGGCGACCTCGACGCCCAGCGTGAACCCGACTACTACCTCGACTGGCTCGTGCAGTCGGGCCACGCCGCCTCGCCCTGAACGCCCGCCTCGACGGTTGCGCTCCGTGTGCGCCGGGGTGTAGCGGTGAACGCGAGGGACATGCACACCGTCGATGACGACCTGCTCCGCGACGCGATCCTGAAGCGGCGGCACGCGCTCTTGCGCGCGCGGCTGCCGGCTGAGCTCTCGCTGCCGCCGGGCGTGGTGGGCCTGCGCGCCCGCTGCGACGGCGACCGCCGCCCGCTGGGCCCCCTGCGCGACGTCGCCCTGAAGGCGCTGCGGCTCCTCGGCGATGACCGCGCGGCCGAGGCCCTGCGCGCGCGCCTCGCAGGGGACCGTCGCGGGGGCGTCGAGCCCGTGGTGGGCGCCCTGCTGCACGCGCTCAATTCCCTCGCGGCGCAGGCCCGCGGCCCGGCGGTGCTGGTGCTCGACGAGGTAGGCGCGGCCGACGAGGCCACCCTCGACGTGCTCACCCGCGTCGTGTCGACGCCCGGCGTGCTCCGCACGAGCCTGGTGTTGGCCTTCGGCGGCGAGCCCACACTCCCCGCGTGCCGGGCGCTCGCCGCGGCCGCGCTGGATCACGGCGCCGTGGATGTCACCGCGCCCTTCGAGCGCAGCGGCTCGATGCTCCCACCCGACGAGGGCGCGTGGCGCGTGGCGCTGCGAGACCTCGCGCCCGAGGTGGTCCTCACGCTGCGCGCGGCGGCGATGCGCGGCGACGCGTTCGACGTCGACGACCTCGTCGAGCTGCGCGAAATTTCCCCGCTGCGCGCGCTCGAGCACCTGCAGATCGCCCGCGAAGCGGGCTTTCCCCTCGATGACACGGGCGACGCCACGATGCGCATGCCCGCCCCGGTGGCCGAGACCCTGCGCGCGGGCGTGCTGCCCTCGCTCGCGCGCCGCTGGCACCTCACGCTCGCCGCGCGCAGCGCCGGCCCCGCCCCGGCCCCGCCGTCCGCGCCCCGGGCGACGGCTCCGATCGTCGATGATCCCGCGGTGCGCAGCGCCCCACCGCGCCCGCGCGGCGACGTCGCGGCGCCCCGCGCCCCGAAGGTGCCCGAGGTCTCTCCCGAGGCCGTCTTCGTCGCCGAGGCCCCCGCGCGCCGTGCCGAGCGACCCTCGACGCGCAGCGCGTCGGTGCCGCTGCCCTCGAACGTGCGCAGCTCCCTCGACGGCGAGCGCGCCGCGGCCCACCTCGCCGCCGCGGGGGACCTCGACGGCGCCGCCCGGCAGCTCGCCTCGGTGCTGCAAGAGACTGCGGCGCTGGGCTTTCCGACGCGCGCGCTGGAGCACGGCCGCCACGCTCTGGCGCTCCTCGACGGGCTCCCTGACAGCGCCCCGCGCCGCACGCTGCGCGCCGAGCTCCTGCTGATGCTGGGCACCGTGCAGTGGCGCGCGTCGGGTCCGGGCGAGGACTTCTCGCTGCAGGCCGCGACGCAGACCCTGCGCGACGCGCGCGAGGCGCTCCCTCCCCGCGGCGCGGCCGACCTGCGCGCGCGCATCGCGGGCGCCCTCGCCGGGGTCTGCGGTGAGGTGGGAGACATCAAGGCCCTCGACGAGGCCCTCAACGAGCTCACCGAGGCCACGCGCGCGCTGCAGGGCGAGGGCGCCTCGGTGGAGGCCGCGCGGCTGCTCAACGATCAGGCCGACGTGCACCTGCGTCTGGGGGATCCGGTGAAGGCCGCGTGGCTCCTACGGCAGTCGCGCGAGGTCTTCGCCGAGCGCACCGAGGCGATGGCCGACGATGACCCGCGGCGCGGTCCGCTGCTGCACGAGCTCGCCGAGACCGACCACCTCTTCGGTCGGCTGACGCTGCTGGCGCGGGCGCGGGCGGGGCGCGAGGGCGACGCGCTGTCGCTCGGGCGCGAACACTCCGAGGCCGCGCACGCGCTCTTCACGCAGCTCGGGGCCGAACGCGACGCCGCGCGGGTGCGCGAGACGCTGGGGCGCATCGAGATCCGCGCGGGGCACCCCCGCCGCGCAGAGGAGCACCTGCGCGCGGCCCTCGCGGCCGAGGAGGCGGCGGGCGACGTGTTGGGCCTCGCGCGCGCGAACACGGCGCTGGCCGAGCTCCACGCGCAGGAGGGACGTCTCAGCGACGCACTCGCGCGACTGAGCGACGCGGTGGCCTTCAACCTCGAGAAGGGATCGGCGCAGGGCGTGGCCTACGTGCGCCGCGCGCTGGAGCAGCTCACCTCGCAGCTCGAGGGCGCGCCCGAGGCCGTGCAGCACGCGTCCGCGACGCTGCGCGAGGAGCTCGCGGCGGCGGAGACCATCGTGGGCACGGTGGACCTCCCGGGGCTCACCGGGTAGGTCTCACGGGACGATGGTGAACGGGGCGATCTCGAGCTGCCCGGCGCCGTCGTTGCCCGCCGCAGGAGGGATGCGCGTGCCGTCGGCGGCGATCTCCAGCGCGAAGTACGAGCGCAGGCGCACCGCGCGCATCTCGGGGTCGACGCGAATGGCGACCTCGTCGCGCAGGATCTCCCCGGCGTTCCACTCGGTGGAGGGGTAGCGCCCGTTGAGGGGATAGTGCCGCGCGCGGAACAGCGGCCAGATGGGCTGCCCGTCGACGGGCTGAAAGCTCACGCCCAGAGAGACCGGCACGCGGGTGCGCCGCAGCACGCGGTAGTAGAGCACCACGCGGTACGACTCGTTGATGCGCACCGAGTCTCGCGGGAGGTCGTAGCCCAGCAGCTCCAGGATGTCGCCGAAGCGCACGTGCACGGGGTGCTGCATCACCGGCTCGCGCGGCAGCCGCGCCGCGGCGATGACCTCGCTCGTGCGGTTCGATGCCAGCGTCGAGTGCTCGGACCAGGTCAGCAGCCGCTCGCGCAGGTCGGCCGCGAGCGCGCGTCGGTCGTCGTAGAGGTTGCGTCGCTCGCCGGGGTCGCGCGCGATGTCGTAGAGCTCCCAGGTGCCCCGGCGCACGTCGTGAATGAGCTTGTACGGCGGGGCGTAGAGAGAGCGCTGCTCCGAGGGGAAGAGCCCGTCGGGGGTGACCTCGCCGAAGAGGTGCGTGCGCCACCCCGGCGGGGTCAACCCCTGCGCGTCACCCCGCGCCAGGAGCGGGACCAGTGAGAGACCCGACACCGGCGAAGCCACGGGGCGTCGCGCGAGGTTGAGCACCGTGGGGTGGATGTCCATCAGCGAGACCAGCGCGTCACGCGTGCCTGGCATCACACCCGGGCCGCGCACCAGCAGCGGCACCCGCAGCGCCTCGTCGTGGAGGTCAAACGAGTGATGGTTCACCCCGTGCTCGCCGAAGGCCTCGCCGTGGTCGGCGTACACGAACACAAACAGCGGCCGCTCCTTGGACATGTCCTCGAGCTGCGCGAGTACCGGCGCGAGCGAGCCGTCGGCGCTGGCGATCTCCTCGTCGTAGCGGTCCATGGGGGTGTGCCCGAACTCCTGCGGCGACATGCGATCGCGGTAGGGGTCGTGGGGCTCCATCATGTGGGTCCACAGCAAGAAGGGCCGCCCGTCCTGCTGGCGCGTGCGCAGAAAGGCCGTGATCTGCTGGATCGTCGGCGCCGGGTCATCGGCGTCGAAGCCGTACTGCTCGAACACCTGGTCGAAGCCTTGAAAGAACCCCGCGGTGTGGCCGAAGTACGACGTGTCGTGCATCGCCGCGCTGAAGTACCCGCCCTCGTGGAGCTTCTCGGCGAGCGTGAGGTTCGCCTCCTCCAGCGGCGGGAACTGCACGTCGTTGCCCCACTGCACCATCGAGGGATACCGCCCCACCATGAGCGACGCGAAGGACCGCAGGGAGCGCGGAGAGGCGCAGTACGCGTTGGTGAAGCGCGCAGCGCCGCGGGTGAACGCGTCGAGGTTGGGCGTCGTGCGGCGGCGGTAGCCGTAGGCCGACATGTGATCGGGGCGCATCGCGTCGAGGCTCAGGAGCACCACGCTGGGCGGGCGGTTCCCGAAGGTGCTGGGCAGCGGCACGATCCCGCCGTCGCTGCGCTCGACCTCCACCCGCGCGTCGCGACCCGAGCAGTTCTCGTCGATGCCGTTGCCCGGAATGTCCCGCGCCCGGGGGTTGATCCGTCGGTCACGGTCGTTGCAGTCGCCGCCGTTGAACACCGCGCTGAACCCGTCGCGGTCGAGGTCCAGCGCGAGCTGCAGCGAGCGGGCGACGCGCTGGGTGAGCACCGAGCGGCTGAACACCGTCGCCGCCACCGACTGCCTTGCGCCCAGGGTCAGCGCTGAGACCACGATGGCGAGGCTGGCCAGCGCCACGACGCCCGACACCGCCACCCGCGAGAACGATGCCCGACGGCGCACCCGCCACCCCGCGACGAGCAGCGCGACCGCGTTGCCCAGCACCAGCGCGCCCGCCAGCGCGGCCACGCGAAACTCGAGGTTCTTGAAGGTCTCCCAGTTGATCCGAAAGAACCGCACCGACTGCGCGGTGACCAGCAGCGCCGCGAGGCCCACCACGAAGCCCGGGCTCCCGAGTCGCCCCATGCGCCGCGTGAGCGCGCGCAGCGCGGGCGCGAGCACCAGGGCCACCGCGCCGCCGAGCACCGTGCTCGCGATCTGCATCAGCGTGATCGCCAGCGCCGCCAGCGGCTTCGAGTGAAACGTGCGGATCACCACGAACCCGAAGGGGAACGTGGGCCCGAAGGCCGTCGTGAGCCCCAGGCCCACGGCCAGCAGCGCCGCCGCCGCGTCGGGGTTCGGCGCGAACCACGCGGGCGGACCGCCCAGCGCCCAGACCGCGAAGCGCCGCATGAAGGGCAGGCGCGCCAGGGTCCACAGGCACAGCTCTTCGAACAGCCCCAGCGCCACGCCGAAGGCCAGGACCACGGCCACGCAGTGCAGAACCACCAGCGCCGCGAGGTGCGCCGCGAGCCCGCCGCTGGCCGCGCCCCGCAGCGCGAGCAGCCCATCGACCAGGCCCACCACCCCGCACGATGCGACCCCCGCGACCATGCCCACGCCGCGCCACGACGCGTCCTGTCGACCCGACGAGGGGGGCTCCGCGCCGCGATCTTGCACAGGCTCCTGAGACATTCGGGTTCGTCGGCGCTTCGAAGCGAACGGCGGGTCTACCACCGCGCGGGATCACGTGGCAACGCGCTGCTACCGCTGCGCCTCGGGCACCCAGTACGTGTCTCGCCCGCCGATCTCGTCGACGGTCACCGCGCGGCCCTCGGGGTCGCGCTCGCGCTTGTAGACCTTGAGCACCGCGGCGTAGTCGAGCCCCGTGCGCAGCGCGTCGCCCACCACCGCCTGCGCGGACTGAAACACCGCGCGCACCTCGTCGGGCGAGAGCCCCTGGCTCGGCCGCTGCGGCGCGATCCCCGCGCGGTAGAGCGCCTCACACGCGTACATGTTCCCCAGGCCGGCGACCATCGACTGCTCGAGGAGCTGCGCCTTGATCGCCGTGCGCTTGCGCGCGAGGGCGGTCGCGAGGTGCTGCGCGGTCCACGGCGTCGCGAATTCCGGATCACTCTCGGGCGTTTGCAGTACGTCGGGCCCCAGCGCGGCGAGCTCGGGCACGGCGCCGGGTGACGCGCCGGGGTGAAAGCGCACCTTGCCGCGGTACTCGGGGTCGTGAAAGTTCAACCGCCGACCCGCGAGGTCGATGAGCCAGAAGCTCGCGGACTTCACCTCTGGCGGCTCCGCGTGGCGCTTGTACGGCGACGTGAAGGCGTCACCCTCCATCGACCAGCGCCCCGCGAACATCAGGTGTGACACCAGGGTGCCCGTGGTCAGGCGCATCACCACGTGTTTGCCGCGCTGGGTGACGGCGACGATCTCCTGCCCGTCGAGCCACGACGCGAGCTTCTGCGCCTTCGCGGGGTCGCCCTTGAGCTCGGGGAAATGCCCCGCGCCGGTGTGCCCGTGCGACGCGATGCGCATCCCCGTGACGCGCGCGCGGAGCCAGCGGACCTGCGTGTTCACCTCGGCAAATTCAGGCATCGGCGGACCTCCCTGTCATCCCTTCCACTCGACGCGCAGGGCCTGCAGCCACTGCGTGCGGCGCGCGATCTCGGCGTCGGCGTAGAGCCCGGGGGCGTCGTCGAGCGGGGCCTCGCGCAGCGCGCCGGTGCGTGCGTCTTGCACCCCGAGCACGAGGGCGCCGTTGGCCCGCACGTCGAGGGTCACGTCGACCCGCGCGCCGTCGGGGATGTCGTCGTCGAAGGTCACCGCGTAGACCCCCACGCGCGTGGCCTCGCGCTCCGAGCGCCCCTCGAAGACCTCCACGGGCAGCGTGCGCCCGCCCCCGCGCATCACGAAGCTCGCGCGGCCCACGAAGGGCGTCGGCGTGCCTGCGGGGATGAGCGGGTGCAGCGTGGCGCGGCGTCCGTCGGGCGCGGCGGCGTCGGCCACGAACGCGCGGATCGAGAAGGTGTCGGGCACCACCCCCCGCATCGACACCGCGGGCGCGTCGCCGCCGAGGGCCGCGCCGTAGAGGGCCGCGCCCGAGGCCACCACGGTGAGTGGGTTCAGCGGGTGCCGCGGGTCGTCGAAGATGCGCACCCGCGCGACGCGCTCGCGCATGCGCTGCTGCAGCGGCCAGAGCAGCGACGAGCCGCCGGTGAGCAGCACCTCGTCGAGGTCGCTCCAGCGCATCGACGCGCGGCTCAGGGCCTCGTCGGCGCAGGCGATGGCGCGGTCGAGGTCCGAGCCCAGCACGCGCGCGAGGTCGCCGAGGGTGAGGGTGAGCGTGACCTCCTCGCCCTCGGTCTCGGCGTCGAGCACCGGGGTGAAGCGCTTGCTGCGCGTGCGGGCGAGGGGCGAGGGGTCGCTGCCGGCGTCGGTGTTCAGCGCGATCTTGAACCACTCGGCGATCTCCAGCAGCCGCTCGCGGGTGGACTCGTTCACCAGATCCAGCCGAAACCCCGGGTCACCCGCGCGGTCGGCGTACTGCGCGGCGAGGGCGTCGCGCACGCGCTCGTCCATCGCGAGGCCGCCGAGCTGAATGCCGTAGGAGTCCACCGCGCGGAGGCGCGCGCGACCGTTCTCCGAGGGCTCGA
>JBILLI010000978.1:0-2660 GCA_044376155.1 Polyangiales bacterium | reverse complement strand
CCCGCGGGGCAGTGCGTGTCGTTGAGGCACTCGACGCAGGCGCGGGTGGCGACGTTGCAGCGGCCGCCGCGGGGGGTGCCGCCGTCGCTCACGCCCGCGTCGCCGACGACGCCGGGGGCGCAGCCGTCGTCGTCGCGGCAGCCGGGGACGCAGCGGTTCATCGCGCCGTCGCAGTAGGCGCCCGCGGGGCAGGTGTCGGCCGTGGCGACGCACTGCACACACCGCCCGGAGGACACGTCGCACACCGCGCCGCCGGCGTTGCCCATGCACGCGGCGTTGCTGGTGCAGCGGAAGGGCACGTCGGCCACGTCCATGCCGACGTCGGGCGACCCGGCGTCGAACACGTCGAAGGCATCGGCGCTCGCGTCCATCGGACCGCCGCCCACGACCGAGGCGCCGTCGCACCCGGCGACGACGCATCCCGCGATCAACCCCAGAGACCACCAGGCACGCCGTGTTCGCATGGGGCACCGTTGGAGAACGGCGCGTTACGAGTCAAGACATAACGCGAGCAAGGGACAACCGAGGATCGTCTCGAACTTGGGTTCCGCGGATGGCGAAGGGGGTGGCGAGCCATCCTCCGTGTCCGGGGCGCGTTGGGAGGATGGGCGCTACGGCGCGAGGTCGAAGCGCAGGGTGGCGCCGTTCACGATCGCGCCGTGGGTGAAGCGCGGGCGGGGCAGCGCGGTGTTGTTCAAGGTCACCGCGGTGGGGTTCACGCGAAGGTCGCCGGCGCCCGGCGCGATGACGTTCAGGTCACCGCCCGGGAGGTGCAGCGTGGCCCGCGGGAGCGCGGGGGACGCGACGAAATAGAGGTCCGTGCCGGCGAGGGGGTAGAAGCCGAGCATGCCGTAGAGGAGCCACGCGCTCATGGTGCCGCCGTCGTCGTTGCCCGGGAGGCCTTCGGGGCCTGCGGTGTAGTGCCGACGCAGCACCCAGCGCACCCAGCGCGCGCTGCGGGGGAGGTCGTCGAGGGCGGAGAAGATCCACGCGTAGTGCAGGTCGGGCTCGTTGCCGTGCCAGTAGTACGGCGCGGGGAGCGGTGAGGGCGGCGCGGCCTCGCTGCGCTCGAAGAGTGTGTGCAGCCGGTCGAGCATCGCCGCGCGCCCGCCCGTGGCCTCGGCGAGCCCCGCGAGGTCGTGGGGCACGAAGTACTGGTACTGCCAGACGTTGCCCTCGGCGTAGTACGTCTGCCACGCGCGGTCGTTGGTCACCGTGGGCCACGATCCGTCGCGGTTGCGCCCGAGGAGCCAGTGGTTCTCGCCGGGCGCGAGGAGGTTGCGCCAGCCGCCCGCGCGTCGCCGAAAGCGCGCGGCGTCGGCGGTCTCGTTGAGCGCGTCGGCGAGGATCGCGAGGCAGTGGTCGTCGTAGTTGTACTCGAGCGTGCGCGACGCGCTGGAGCCGCCCGTCTCGGTGGGGCTCCAGCCGTTGGCGTCGTAGTGCTCCATGTCGCCGCGGTAGGGCACCATGGGGTCTCCCTCGACGCGCGGCAACGCCGTGCGGCGCAGCGCGTTGTACACACCGCGCACGTCGAAGTCGCGAATGCCCCTGGACCACGCGTCGGCCACCACGATGTCGGCGCTCTCGCCGACCATCCCGCGGGTCTCGCCCCACGCGAGGGGCCAGCGGGGCACGTAGCCCGCGTCGCGCCCCATGGCCGCGAAGGTGCGCATCATGTCGCGCGCCTCGGTGGGGGCGATGAGGGTGAGCAGCGGGTGCAGCGTGCGGTAGGTGTCCCAGAGGGAGAAGTCGTTGTAGTAGTCGAAGCCCTCGGCGCGGTGCAGGGCGTTGTCGAGCCCGCGGTAGGTCCCGTCGACGTCGGCGGTGCGCGTGGGCATCAAGAGCGCGTGGTAGATCGCCGTGTAGAACATCTCCGCGTCGTCGGGCGTGGCGTCGATGTCGGCGATGGCGAGGCGGGTCTCCCACAGCGCCTCGGCGGCGCGGCGGGCGGCGTCGAAGTCTCCGCGGGGCGACTCGGCGTCGAGGTTCATGCGCGCGTGGGCGAGGTCGCTGTAGGAGATCCCGACCGCGGCGGTGACCGTGCGCTCGGTGAAGTGCGCGTAGAACCCGCTGATGGGGTTGTCGGCGGTCGCGACCGACGCGCGCAGGGTGTCGTCGCCCTGCCACGTGCCCCAGCGCGCGAAGGGCGCCGAGAAGCGCGCGACGAAGTGCACCTCGACCCCGCCGAAGCGGTCGGAGTACGCGCCCTGCACCCGCGCGGTGCCCGCGACCTCGCGCGCGTCGGCGCTCACCGTGAGCGACGCCCGGTCGATGCGGCACTGCGGGAGCGCGTGCGCGAGGTCGATGAGCACCACCGGGTCGCCCGCGGCGGGGAACGTAAACCTCTGCAGCGCAACGCGTTGTGTCGCGGTGAGCTCGACCCGAATCCCGTCGTCGAGGGTGACCTGGTAGTACCCCGGCGAGGCCGACTCGCGGCTGTGGGAGAACACCGTGGTGTGTCCGGCGTCGCGGGTGCGCGCGGGGGACATGCCGAGGGCGGGCATGAACCCGACGCCCCCGAGGTCGGGGATGCCCGTGCCGTGGAGCCGCACGAGGGAGAACGCGTTGATGCGGTCGTCGGCGTAGGAGTACCCCGAGCAGTGCGCGAAGCCGAGGGCGCCCGCGGCGCTGGTGGTGTCGGGCCCGGGGCGCGCGAGGCC
>JBILLI010000977.1:0-2664 GCA_044376155.1 Polyangiales bacterium | reverse complement strand
CGGTGGCGTTCACCACCGTCGGCGGCATACGCCGCGCGCGCGTCTCGGCCACGATCGACGCCGCCATCTCCACCGTCTGCGCGTAGGTCACGAGAGGAAAGGGCGCGATGCCCCCCGCGCGGTGGCAGCTCACGCACTGCCCGTAGAGGATCGGCGCGACGTGCTCCGCCCAGTTCGGAGTCTCGGGCGCGGTCGTCACATCTCCCTGCGCCGCAGCGACATCGGCGACGGGGGTGTCGGCCGCCACCGCCGGGACATCGACCGGGGGCACCCCGGCGTCAGGGGGGGTGGGGCTCGTGCCCCCGCAGGCCGCGAGCACGAAGGGGAGCGAGAGCAGGGTGCGACGCATTGCCGCAGAGGATCACCGACCTCGGCCGCGTCGAGCAAGGCGCGCGGTGAATGTCACATGGCGTCGGTCAGGTACCGCACGCGCTCCTCCCCCTGACGGATCTCGACGCGGTGGTTCGCCACCACCCCGCGGAAGGTCTGCACGGAGCTCGTGCCGTCGGGCCAGCGGACCTCGACCTGGTCGATCGCACACGCGGCGCCGAGGCCGAAGTGCGCGACGAGGTCGGTGCCGAGCCCCGCGAGCCCCCAGTTGCCGTAGATCTCCCGGGTCTGGGTGATGCCCCCGGCGGTGACCCGTACGCGGGCGCCCACCGCCGCGCGGTTCGCGCCCCCGACCCCACGGCCCACGAGGCGCACCGAGAGCCAGTTGCGGGTGTTGGAGACGTTCTCGTAGAGGCGCAGCGCGGGGACGTTCATCCACGACTGCGCGCACGTGCGCGCCAGGGAGGTGCCCACGATGAGGTCGAGGTCGCCGTCGTGGTCGAAGTCGGCGTAGACCATCCCGAGCGCGCAGGGGTGGCGCACGCCCGCGCGGATGCCGATCTCTTCGAAGCGGAGGGTGTCGCGCTGCGCGAAGAGGTAGCCGCGGAGCCCGGGGTAGTCGCTGCCGCCCGCCCAGATGTCGAGCCGACCGTCGTTGTCGAAGTCGAACATCGCGTTGGAGAGGATGCCCTCGTCGTTGGGGTTGTTCGGGATCGTGAGCCCGGTGGCGGCGCGGCCGGGTCGGCGAAAGCGCGCGGCGCCCATCGCCGGGGTCTCGTTCACGAGGAGCTCCGCGCGGTCGCTGTTGCTGCCGACGTCGGCGTGGGCGATCTCGCCGGTGTAGAGGTCGGTGTCGCCGTCGTTGTCGACGTCGCCGCAGGCGATGGAGAAGGAGTTGCCGTTGAGCCGCCAGGGCGCGTCATCGACGCCGGGGCGCCAGGTGCCGCGAGGTCCGCTCCCGCCCGCGCCGCACGCGCCTGCGGGGGGCGTGGGCACGGTGGTGGGGCAGCGCCCCGCGCGGAACGCGCAGTAGCACTGGTAGGTGATGTTCCCGCTGGGGTCGCGGTTCTCGTCGCCGCCGACGCCCGAGTCGCGGGACTCGTCGACGAAGGTGTCGCCGCGGCTGGTGAAGAGCAGGTTGAACTGCCGCCCGTAGGCCGCGCCGAGGAGGTCGAGGCGGCCGTCGTTGTTCACGTCGCACGCGCTGATCCCGTAGAGCGGGCGGTTGTTGCGCACGTCGAGGAGGGCGCCCTGGTCGAGCTCCAGGGTCAGCCCCGCGGGGTCGGTGTGGTCGGTGAGGCGCCCGTCCCCATCGCCGCGAAAGAGCTGCGACTGCTGCCCGATGGGGTCGCCGAAGACCTGGGAGGCGTACGCCACGAAGAGGTCCACGCGGCCGTCGGCGTCGTAGTCGTGAAAGACCGCGCCGATCGTCTGCGGGGTCTCGTCGGGGCTGCTGCTGATGCCGCTCTCGGGCCCGAGGGAAAACACCCCGCGGCCGTCGTTGAGGAGGATGGTCCCGCGGTCGCCGGGGTCGCGGCGCTGCCCCATGGCGGGCGTGGGATTGGGGGACGTGCCCGTGTACACGTCGAGGTCGCCGTCGTTGTCGACATCGGCGAAGGCCACGCTCTGCACCACGCGCCCCTCGGCGGTGCTGCCGTCGCGCAGCGCGAGGAGGTTCGACGCGCGCGTGGACTCGACGAAGCGTCGCCCGCCGCCGTCGCGGGGGCGGTTCATCAGCACGCGCACCCGCCAGGTCGCGGGCTCGGCGGCGAGGTTCGTGCGCTCGTTCACCACGTCGTGCCAGAGGATCAGGTCGGCCCACCCATCGCCGTCGAGGTCCGCGGTCGCGAGGCGCTTGCCGGTGACGTCACCCAGGCCCCACAGCGTGCTGCGCTCTTGAAACGCCGGCATGGACTCGTTCCACCCCGCGCCCTCGCGGCACCGCGGCATCGGGGGCGGCGGCGCGTCGTCGACGGGCGCGTCGGCGGGCGCGTCGAGGGCGGTCTGCACCGCGTCGGCGACCCCAGCGTCACCGCCGGTGGGGGTGCCGTTGCGGCTGCTGCACGCGGCCGCGGCGAGGAGGAGCGAGAGGGTGGTGCGAAGGCTCTTCGACAGGCGCATGGGGGCGTCGCGTACCGTAGCAGCGCGCGGCGTCGGCTTGTCGATGCCGGACGCATGTGCGAGCGTTTGCCATGACGACATTGACCCTGGACGCGATCCGTCGCCTGCCCAAGACGGACCTGCACGTTCACCTCGACGGCTCGCTGCGGCTGTCGACCATTCTTGAGCTCGCGCGCGAGCAGCGGGTGAAGCTCCCGGCCGACACCGCCGAGG
>JBILLI010000976.1:0-2667 GCA_044376155.1 Polyangiales bacterium | reverse complement strand
CACGGGCAGGAGGTGAAATCCCACCGCTGGGCGCGCAGCGTCGGTGAGGCGCCCCCACGCCGCGGATGCGTCGACCTCGCGAAAATGAACGTGTATCGCATCGAGCATCACCAGCATCGCGCGCACCGTCGGGTCGTGCGCCCAGGCGCTCAGAAACCAGGGTTGATCCCTGATCGTCGCGCCCACCATTTCGCCTTCGATGGGGACGCCCCTCTGGGTCAGCGCCTCGCAGAACGCGCGGGCGCTCACCCGGGTCTCGTAGCGAAAGCGCGAGAGCAGATCGTGCGCGTCGATCCTGGCGCGGCTCGCGAAGTACGCGTGGAGCAGAAACAACGTGGTGAGGCGTTGCTGCCCGTCGAGCGGCGTGAGCGTGCCCTTCTCGACGTTTCCGTAGACGAAGTCGAGGGAGAGCGGGGCATCGCTCTGCAACGCCTCTCGGAGCGCGAGGAGAAAGGCATCACGCACACGCCGAGTCGCATCGTTGTCGCGCCCCTGCGCGTAGTCGCGCTGGAACATCGGGATGACCACCGTTGCGATGCCGTCTGGTCGGCCGAAGGAGAACATCTGCGCGAAGGAGGTGTACGGGGCCATCATTGCGTGGTCTCCGGCAGGAGGTAGGGCAGGAGCAGATCGAGCATCGCCGCGCCGTAGGCCTTGCGGTCGACCTCGCTCCAGAAGTGGACGTGCTGCGCATCGGCGTCGGTGAAGTACTTGAGGAACACCCGCCGGGTGCAGAGCGGGATGTACTCGCCGCGGCGTTCGAGCTCCAGCAGCCGACGGCGCTTCACCGCGAAGGTGCTGTTGCTCAGCGCACTGTTGCTCGCCGACGGGAGCAGCGCGAGGTTGACGATTGCGTGCATCCCCCCAACGTCCCGGGCGTCGTCCTTGGAGAGCGTCGCGATGACCTCGTGCGCGAGCCTCTCGAACTGCTCCCTGCTGTACTTCTCGGCCGCGATGGCCGTCGTCGCCGCGTCGACTTCTGCGAGGAGTCTCTGCCTCGTCGCTGCATCCACGTCGGCGGAGGGGAGCGCCTGCAGGGTGAGGCGATGCTCGCCCAACCAGGTGGTCCACTCGACCGCCTTGCGAAGCCCCTCGGCGTTCTGCGCGTGGATGTGCTCCAGGCTCCACCGCTGCGCCTTGTCGACGCGAAAGAGGTAGCGCTCGCTGGCGTTTTGTTGCCGTCGCACGGCCTCGACGTTCATGAGCCGCAGGGCCCGGCGGCAGGGCGTAGGGGCCTTCACAAAATCGAGGTCGAGCAGCGCTGACTGCGTGAGCCTCAGCTTCGTGCGCACGCGGTCGTTCAATGACGCGCGGAATGCGCTGCGCGTCTGACCCTGCGCCGCATCCGTGAGATCGTGAAGGCTCGCCCCCTCGGCGATGAGGTAGCCCAGGAGGTGATAGAGATCGCGGTCGACGAACCACTCGCGCAGCAGCGCGTGCAGTCCCAGGACCTTGTCCCAGAACGACTTCGGCTCACTCTCGACCTCGCCTCGGAGCGCGTCGAAGAGCGCGAAGGCTCTCGACGCAGGCTTCGACGAGAGCGGCATGCACAGGGAGAAGAGCAGCTCGATGCGGGTCGTGACGGCGGGTGCTCCATCGGGCGTGACGAAGGCCCAGAAGTCGTCGTCGGCGAGGTCGCGCTCGATGGCGTCCCACTGCGCCGCGACCTCGGCGGGGCGCTCGACACCCACTCCCGAAAGCAGCACGGCCTTGAGCAGCTCCGCGTCGGTGAGCGGGATGCGCCCGACGTTCAACCGCCGAAAGAGCTCGTGCGACGAGACCTCCGCGGGCGCCTCGTACCAGATCACCTGCGCGGTCGTGCGCAGCGCGTCGAAGAGCGCGTCGGCGGCCTCTCCCGGCGTCGGGTGCTTCGCGAACCAGTGCTCGATGCACACGAACGCGCCGTGCATGTGAAAGAAGTCGATGTTCTCGACCTTGCGCGCGTCGTCGAGGTCGCGGAGATACGCCTCGCTGCTCGCGCGGGTGTCGTAGGTGAGGCGGTACGGCGGCGCGACGTTCTTCAGTCGCGCACGCTCCATGTACAAGAAGAGCAGGTAGAGCGTGGTGAGGCGCTGCTGCCCATCGATGAGCTCCCAGCGGCCGTCGTCGTCACGCCGCACCACCACGGGCTGCAGGCAATAGACGCGCTTGCGCGCCTCCCAGAGGTCGTCGAGCAAGCGGCCGACCTCCTCGTCACCCCAACGGTAGCCGCGTTGGTACGCCGGCACGCGAAAGACGCCGTCGAGCTCCCCCACCGGGCGCAGCCGCAGCGCCCCCACGTTTGTCGCCACCGTGCTCACCGTCACTCCCCGACGGATCACCGCACCTTCCCGCTGCGGCTCTCCGATCTGCGCCGCAACGTGCCCGCGACGGAGGGCACCGTCAAGCACTCCCCCCGCGGGCGAGACGGTGTATCGTCCGCGCCGTGCCGCGCGCCACGGTCCTGATCGTCGACGACGAGCCCAACATCGTTCGCACGGTGCGCAACGCGCTGCGCGTGGAGGGCTACGACACCGACTCCGCCGAAGACGGCGCGGGCGCGCTGGAGAAGCTCACCACCCGCAGCTACGACCTCGCGCTGCTCGACGTGCAGCTCCCGAAGCTCACGGGCCTCGAGGTGCTCCAGCGCGTGCGCGCGCAGGGCGTCGACACCCCCGTGATCATGAT
>JBILLI010000975.1:0-2670 GCA_044376155.1 Polyangiales bacterium | reverse complement strand
TCCGTGAGCTTGCTGAAGGTCGAGCGCGCGGAGGTCTTGAGCTGGTTCCACTCCTTCGGGAACCGATCGCGGATGGGCTCGGGCGTGGTGCGGGGGGTGCTCGTCTCGGACTTGTTCGTGTGCATGTTGGTTGCCTCGCTGACGTGGGTGCGGTGAGTTCTTCTGTTCGCCGCAGTCTCTCTCCAAGCACGGATGATGCCGACACGTACTCCTTGAAAACTATGATGAGTTCCACGACAGAACCGCCCCGTCGTGACGTCGTGACACGCGCGGCGGTGGGTGCGGATCTTCGGCCATGCGTCTAACCCTGCGCAGCGTCGGGTTCGCGTGCAGCGTGGCCTGACGGCCTCGTTCTCCGAGGGTGCGGTGGGTCGGGCATGTGCTCGCAGAGGTACTCGAAGAGGTTCCGGTGCGACTGCCCGAAGAAGCGACTTGCCGGGGTTGTCCCGTCGTCTCGGAAGGTCGCGTAGTTGTGAACCGTCGTGAGGGCCGCGAGCTTCTTCGCGGGGATGCGGTGCAGGTGGTGATGGTGCAGCGCCAGCTGCCCGTTGCGTCCCTCGACGCACGCGCTGCTCCGGGTGAAGAGCCAGGCGCACTCTCGGGCCACGGACTCGGCCTGCACGCGCAGCGCCGTCGGGACGACCGCCCACGACGCCGACGCGGCGGCCTCCTGGAGCAGCTCCGCCGACCGCGCACGAAGCGTGGCCCGAGCCTCCCGACCGACCTGCTGCGCGGCCTGCCGCGCGAGGTACAGCCCGGGGATCAGCAGCGTTCGAACGCACGCCAGCGCCGCCGCGGGAAGCGCGAGGGCCGCGGTTCGCGCGGCGATCAGCCCCTGCACGAACGCGAGCGTCGCGGTCATCGCCGGGATCATCGCCTCCGCCTTGCGCAGCGTGCTCCAGCGAGAGTCCGGGAGCGACGCGTGACCCGCGATCGACCAGATCTCTTCGAACGAGGCCCTGAGCTCGGCCTCGACCACGGCGGGCTCGCGCGCGGCGCCGGTGACGAGGTCGTAGGGGTGGTAGGCGACCCCGAGGGCGCGGTTGGCGGCGCGCATGTCGGCGCGGTGGTGCTCGGCCTCTTCGAGCGCGCAGGCGGCGTCACGCAGCGCCTGGCAGGCACGGCGACGGCGCGCGTCCCAGTCGATCGGACGACCGGGCAAGCGCGGCGAACGCAGCGCCTTGGCGTGCGCGTCCGCGACGTCGGCGAGGGCCAGGACGGCGTCCTCGTGCGCGCGGGTCGCCGCGCGAAGCCGTGCCGCGAGGACCGGAGCACTCGCGCGCGAGACGTCGTACTGCACGTGAAAGAGATCGGGCCCCTTGTGGGCGCCGAGGTCGATCGCGATGTGGTGGGTGAGGGCCTTCCCCGCGTCGCCGACGCCCTGCACGACCTCGATCCGCAGACCTTCGGTGGCGGCGCTGAAGGCGTCCTTCCAAGCGCGCGACGAGCGCCCCTCGGTGTAGCGCTCCAGGAGGATGAAGTTGGAGACGGGCTCCATCGCGACGAGACAGGTCTGTGGGTGGAAGGTCTCATCCTCACAGATCGTGACCTTGCGCTTCGGCCCCTGCGTCGCAAGGCGCTGGGACTCCTCGCGGCCGAAGTCGGCGACCCTGTCTGTCATCGCGCGTGCGGCGCGCTGGCAGCTCGCGGGCGACGCGCCGATCCACCGCGCGAGGCCAGCAAGCTGGAAGATGCGCGCGGCCAGTCGCGCGCCGCCCGCGCCGCAGAGGGTGACGCCGAAGAGCACGGCGACCCAGAGGCGGTGAAGTACGTCGCGGCCGACAGGGCTGCGGAAGAAGGCGTCGGCGGAGGGATCGCCGTCTGCGTCCGCGAGGGCTTTGGCGTGGGCGTGCTCCCACGAGCGCAGCGTGGACTCCGGGATGTTCCGCTCGCGCGCGTCTTGTCGGCGCGAGCGGCGAGAGGGGTCGGAACCGCGGCGTGGGTCGATCGACCGCGCGATACGGCGGAGCGAGCGATGGGGACCCGAACGACGCCGCGGGGCTTGCGTCGCAGTGGGGAGAACGGCACCGTCGAGCAGCACGGTCTGGCCTGGGGGTGGGGTCGGAGTGAGAACCTCCCGCTGCCAGAACAGGCCGTGCGCTTCAACCCCCCTGGAGCTCTCGGACTACCCCAGCTGCGCGAGCTTCGACGCATCGCCCGGAGGTGCGCGGCGAGCTGGTCGGCCAGCGCATCGACCTCGGTTCGCGCGCGTGGTTCGACCCTCCCACGAAGGTCGTCGAGCAGCGAGAGCCAGCGCCGGAGCGCGTAGGCGACGAATCGGTTCTCCGCCGTGTCGAGCGTCTCCTCGGTGCGGACGGCGTCCAGGCGGAGTGGCAGCGTGTCGACCGCCGCCCCCGATGGCGCCTCCCGCCAGGGTCGTCGCGGGCCTGACTTTGCGATCTGCCGTGCGACGTGGGAGCCCGCCGGAAGCGGGCGGCCCGGCGCCACCGCCTCGTGCCGACCGCCCCATCGACGGTGGGGGCGCGCCTCCACCTCGCGGAGAGACGCGTCGAGCGTGCCGTCGTCAAGCAGTGAACGCAGGAGCGCGAAGCGCTGATAGAGGGTCGGGGCGTCGCGCGTGGTGTCTGAGGCGAAGCGCTGCGAGCTGGTGCCGAAGCGGCGCATCACGACCTCGGTCATGATCGTCGCGAGGTCGCGCAGCATCCCACG
>JBILLI010000233.1:0-10208 GCA_044376155.1 Polyangiales bacterium | reverse complement strand
CGCGCGGGTCTCTCCGCGCACCGACGTCTTCCTGCTCGGGGCCACGCTCCACGAGGTGCTGTGCGGTGCGCCGCCCCACCGCGGCGAGTCCCTGGTGGAGGTGCTCCTCGCGGCCGAGCGACCGCGCGCGCCGACCTTTCCCCCAGAGGCGCCGGTCGAGCTCGCGGCGCTGTGCTCCGCGGCGCTCTCTCCCGATGCCGACGCGCGACCGGCCACCGCGGCGGCGTTTCGCGAGGCGCTGCAGGGGTGGGCGCGGCACCGCGCGTCGGTGTCGCTGTCGACCCGAACGTGGGTGACGCTGCGCGCGCTCCAGCTCGCCGAGGGCGTCGACGACGAGGCCGCGTTGGACCGCGCGCTCGGGTGCCGCTACGGCTTCGCCCAGGCGCTGCGGATGTGGCCCGAGAACCCCGACGCGCGGGCGGGCCTCCGGGCGACGCTGGGCGCCCTCGCCGACCACGCCCTCGCGCGGAGAGACGCCGCGGGGGCGCGGAGCCTCATCGATGAGATCCCGGGCGGCGACGAGTCCCGTACCGCGGCCCTCGACGCGCTCGATCGGGCCCTGCACGAAGAGCGCGCCCGCGAGGACCACGCCCGCGCCATGCAGCGCGAGATGGACCTCTCCGCCTGGCTCCGCGGCGGCCCCTGGGTCTTCGTCGCGATGGTGGCGATCACGGTGCTCCTCGCCCTCGGCGTCTCCTCGCTCCGACACGGCGGGGATGACGAGTTCGTGCCGCTGATCCTGGGCGACGCGGTGATGACCCTGGTGATCGTCGGGGTGCTCCGCGCGGCGCACCGCTTCGCGACGGCGAACGTGGTGGGCCGCCGGGTGGCCGCGGTGCTCGTGCTCAGCGGTCTCTGGGTGCTCGCCTACGACGTCTTCGCGTGGCGCATGCACTGGAGCGTGGCCCTCGCCTCGGCGCACAAGCTCCTCGCCATCGCCGTGCTCCACGTCTCCTGCGCGGCGCTCGGAATGACCGCCCTGCGCAGCGTCGCCGCGCTCGCGCTGCTCTCCGCCGCGCTCGTCGCGGCCGTGCCCGGGCGGGTCTACGTGATCACCCCGGCGGCCTTCGTGGCCCTCACGGCGCTGGTGTGGTTCCTCGCGCGCTCGGGTCGTCTGCGCTCCGAAGACGCCCTTCGCTGACGGCCTCGGTGCGGATCCGCCCGGTGACCACCATGGCGGCCACCGAGGCGGCGATGAGCGCCGTGCCCGCGGCCACGAGGGTGTTCATCGCCGACGGCCAGATCGCGCTGCCCAGCGCGGTCGCCGCGCAGAGCGACGCCGTCACCCAGAACGCGCGCAGGCCCTGCGTCGAGACGGTGCCGAAGACCACCGCGAGCAGCAGGTAGCGCAGCGGGGTGGCGGCGTAGATGTCGGCGCCCAGCGCGAGGGTCACGACGTCGGCCACGAGCAGGCTCCCGAGCGCGCTCATCACGATGACCGCGAGGCGCGCGCCGAGGCGGTTGCCCAGCACCCGTCGGCGCATCACGGCGATGAGCCCTGCACCGCACGCGAGGATCACGCCGTCGATGACCGGCAGCGCGCCCATCGGAGGCGGCGTGCCCGTGGGTCCTCCGAGCACCAGGACCGCGACGGTGACGCCCGCGGCGACCGTGGTGAGCGCGGCCATGGTGAGGGTGTATCCGCGCTTCACCGCGCTCAGGTCGAGGTCCCGGCCGAGCGCCTCGGCCCGGTGGGTGAGCGAGCGCATCGCGGCCGCGCGCGCTTCGCACGCCTCGACGAGGGGGCCGAGGGCGGGGTCGGCGTCGGGCCACGCGTTGTAGCGGGCGCGGGCGAGGGCGGGGAGCTCGTCGTCGAGCGCGCGTCGCACGAGCGCGTCGAAGGTGCGCCGCAGACCCTCCGCGGCGGCGTGGTTCTCGGGCCACCGGGCGAGGGCCTCGGCGAAGCCCGCGCGGGCGCCCATCACCGCGCGCTCCCAGCGCTCGCGGGACCACGGAGGATCACCCGTCATCGCCTCGTGCAGCGCGGTCGCGGCCGCGGCGCTGAGCGAGAGCGAATCGCGGTGGCGCAGGTGCTCGACGAGCCGCGCGCGAAAGGCCTCGACGCTCGCAGGGCGCGCCGCGGGGCCGCGCGCCGTGGCGTCGTTGCAGAGCGCCGCGAGGTCCGCGGGGACCTCCGCGGCGTAGTCCACGGGGGACGACCGACGGGCCGCGCGCAGCACCTCCATGAGCCCATCGCCCGCGTGCCGGGGGTGACCCGTGAGCATCTCGTGGAGCGTGGCCCCGAGCAGAAAGACATCGGTGCGCGGAGAGATGCTCCCAGGGTCGCCGTCGACCATCTCCGGGGCCATGTACGCGGGGGTGCCAACAATCGACTGATCCCCCTGCGGCGCAGCGAGATCGAGCGCGACGCCCCAGTCGAGGAGGTAGACCTCGCCGAAGGGTCCCACCATCACGTTCTCGGGCTTCACGTCGCGGTGCACCACGCCCTTGTCGTGCGCGAACGACAGCGCGTCGCACACCCGCTGGAGCACGGCGATCTGCGCCTCCAGACGGTCATCGTGGCGCGCGTCGAGGGGGGACCACCCGGGGTGCGCGGGGTCGTGCAGCAGCGCGCGCAGGCTCGCGCCCTCGATGCGCTTCATCACCATCACGGGCGCGCCCGAGGGATCAACCCCCAGGGCGTGCACCGGGACGATGTTGGGGTGCTCGAGGCGTCCCGTGATGCGCGCCTCGTGCAGCAGCGCCGCCCGGTGCGCGGGGTCGCCGTCGCGGAGCACCTTCACCGCCACGCCGCGGAGCAGCGAGCGTTGCGTCGCGGCGTAGACCGCGCCCATGCCCCCGACGCCGAGCTCTTCGCGGAGGGCGAGCGCCTCGCCCCGCGCGTTGCGGCCCTCGTCGTCGAGGTGCACGGGCGGGAGCGAGCGCAGGGCCTCGTCGAAGGCCGCGCCGGGGGCGGGGCGCAGGGTGGAGTCGGGCGCTCGCGGGCCGAGCGCGGCGACGGTGGCGAGGAGGCGCCGGTCGTCGGAGTCGCGTTCGTCCATGAGGTGGAGAGCGAAGCGCCTCGGGCGCCCCGGGGTCAAGCGGGGGTTCAGGGAGAGATCAGAACTCGGCCTGCCGCGGCGCGCGCGCGAAGGGGATCACGTCGCGGATGTTCTCCACCCCGGTGACGTACTGCACCGCGCGCTCGAAGCCCAGGCCGAAGCCCGCGTGGGGCACCGTGCCGTACCTTCGCAGGTCGCGGTACCACCAGTAGTCGTCCTGGTTCAGCCCCATCTCCACGATGCGGGCGTCGAGCACGTCGAGGCGCTCCTCGCGCTGGCTGCCGCCGATGATCTCGCCGATGCCGGGCGCGAGCACGTCCATCGCGGCGACGGTCTTTCCGTCTTCGTTCTGGCGCATGTAGAAGGCCTTGATGGCCTTGGGGTAGTTCATCACCGCGACGGGGCGGCCCACGAGCTCTTCGGCGAGGTAGCGCTCGTGCTCGCTCTGCAGGTCGATGCCCCACGAGACCGGGAACTCGAACTTCTTCTTGCTCTTGAGCAGACGGTCGATGGCCTCGCTGTAGTCCATGCGCTCGAAGGGCGCGCTGACGAAGGACTCCAGGCGCTTGACGCACTCCTTGTCGACGCGCTCGGCGAAGAACGCGAGGTCTTCGCTGCGCTCGTCGAGGGCCGCGCGAAAGATGTGCTTGAGAAAGCGCTCGGCGAGGTCGGCGTTGGCCGCGAGGTCGTTGAAGGCCACCTCGGGCTCGATCATCCAGAACTCGGCGAGGTGCCGCCGGGTGTTGGAGTTCTCCGCGCGAAAGGTCGGGCCGAAGGTGTAGACCTTCGAGAGCGCGAGGGCGTAGCACTCGACGTTGAGCTGCCCGCTCACCGTGAGGTGGGCCTCGCGGCCGAAGAAGTCCTGGGAGAAGTCTACCTTGCCGTCGGGGGTGCGCGGCGGGTTCATCGCGTCGAGCGTCGACACGCGGAACATCTCCCCCGCGCCCTCGCAGTCGTTCGCCGTGATGATCGGGGTGTGCACCCAGTAGAAGCCCTCTTGCTGAAAGAAGCGGTGCACGGCGTAGGCGAGGGTGTTGCGCACGCGGGTGACCGCGCCCGTGAGGTGCGTGCGCGGGCGCAGGTGGCCGACCTCGCGCAGGTACTCCATCGAGTGCTGCTTGGCCTGCATGGGGTAGGTCTCGGGGTCGTCGACCCAGCCCACCACGGTGATCTCTCGCGGCACGAGCTCCACCGTCTGCCCCTTGCCCTGCGAGGCCACGAGGGCGCCGCGGGCGGTGAGCGCGCAGCCGGTGGTGAGCCGCTTCACCTCGGACTCGTAGTTGGTGAGCTCCCCATTGGCCACGAGCTGCAGCGGCGCGAAGCCCGACCCGTCGGAGAGGTGAATGAACGAGAGCCCGGCCTTGGAGTCGCGGCGCGTGCGGACCCAGCCGCGCACCTCGACCTCCTCTCCCACAGGGACCTTGCCGGACAGCACATCGGCGATGGAAACGACCTTCATGACCGCGCGGGTGTAGCACCTCCGCGAGGGAAATGGTCACCCCGAGAGCTTCGCGAGGGCCTCGGCGGGGGGGAGCTCGAAGCGCCACGGACCCATCCGCGTGGGCTGCGCGAGCGCGGTGCGGAGCGTGTCGAGAAAGCTCTCCCGCGCGACGGGGATGGCCCCGAAGCGCTCGAGGTGGTCGGTGCGCGTCTGGCAGTCGACGAAGTCGAAGCCCCAGTGCGCGAGGTGCCCGAGGAGCACGGTGAAGGCCACCTTGGACGCGTCGGGCTCGGCCGCGAACATGCTCTCGCCGAAGAAGGCCCCGCCCAGGGAGAGCCCGTAGAGCCCGCCCACGAGGCGCCCGTCGCGCCACGCCTCGATGCTGTGCGCGAAGCCCTCGCGGTGGAGGTTGAGAAAGCCCTGCCGCAGCGTGGGGGTGATCCAGGTGCCGCGCTGTCCCGGGCGGGGCGAGGCCGCGCAGCCGCGAATGACCCCGTCGAAGTCGGTGTCGACGCGCACCTCGAAGGTGCCGCGGCGCACCTCCTTGCGCAGCGAGCGCGGGAGGTGCACCCGGGCGAGGGGGATGACGTAGCGGGGATCGGGCGAGAACCAGAACAGCGGGAGGTTCTTCGCCATGGGCCAGGGGAAGATCCCGCTGCGGTAGGCGAGCAGCAGTCGCTCGATGGAGCAGTCGCCGCCGACGGCCACGACGCCCTCGTCGTCGGCGCTCTCGGGGGGAGGGAACTCCAGCGCGGGGGTGAGCCAGCGGATCGCCATGCGCGACCGGGGTGTATGCCACGGCCGCACCCGGAAAGACCACCGCGCTGTGAGGGGATGGGGATGGGGGATGGGGGCTCAGCCCTGGGGGAGGGACTTCATCGCGGCGGCGAAGCGCAGGAGGCCTTCGCCCCAGCCGCCGAGGATGTACGTGCGGTCGTAGAACTCCGGCACGAGGGTGTCCTGGTAGCCGGCGACCTGCACCAGGAACACGTCCACGCTCGGGTTCACCCGCGCGCGGTACGCCGCGATGAGCTTCGCGACGTCGATGTTGTGGCCGCCGCGCCACTGGTAGTCCTTGTAGGATCCCGGCGAGGTCCCATACAGCCCGCCGTGGCCGGCCTGCATGTCCGAGAAGATGAACACCGTGTCCCAGTGCTCCTTCTTCTGGATGGCGTTGTCCCAGAACAGCCAGATGCCGTTCTCGGTGCTCATCCCGATGCCCTTCGCGGTGCGATCCGCGGCCTTGAGCGCGTCGAAGACCGAGGCCTTCTTGCGCACCGGGGTCATGTCCAGGCGGTCACCGAACACCCCGAGCCAGCCCTCGTCGGCGCAGCGGCCCGCGAGGATGCCCGAGAGGTTCGCG
Organism: Polyangiales bacterium; assembly: GCA_044376155.1. Taxonomy (GTDB): domain Bacteria; phylum Myxococcota_A; class Polyangia; order Polyangiales; genus JAWKRB01. Next base: position 4,402 of record JBILLI010000233.1, on the reverse strand, counting down.
ATGGTGCTCACCTGCATCGAGCCCATGGACGACGTCGTCGTGCCCTGGGCCGAGCCGGAGTTGTCGCAGAGCGACGCCACGCGGCCCGCGAAGCGCGGCAGCGCGCCCAACGAGGTCTCGAGGCACTGCTCCAACGCGTCGAGCAGGGGCGCGGGCGCCTTGTCCTGCACCGCGCGATACGCGCTGTAGTACCGGAACGGCAGCTGCTGCCCGCCCTTCGCGCCGCGCACGAGCTCGTCGGCGAAGCGCGCCACCGGCACCTCGGCCTGCAGGAGGTTCCGCAGGTTGCGCAGCAGGGCCATGTGACCCATGACCCCGAGGGCCTCGGTCCACGCCGCGGGGGTGGAGCCCTTCGCCGAGACGATGGCCTCCCACGTGCGGTCGGTGACCGTGAGCTCACCCTTCACGAGCTTGCTCACCGCCTCGGACTTCGGGTGCACGAGGTTCACCACGTCGACGGTCTTCACCGCGCGTGACTCCATGCGGTACTTCGCGAGGCCGTGCTCCTTCGCGGCGACGAGGGCCGAGGCCCAGGCGCGCTTGAGGGCGTTGGGCACGGGCTTGCCGAAGCGGTGGAGCTGGTACGCGAGGCCCACCGCGGGCTCGTCGGGGCGGCGCACGATCTCTGCCGCATAGCGCCGCACGAGGCCCGTGCCGCGCACCTTCGCGTGGTTCGCCGCGCGCACCAGGATCACCTGCGGCGTGGTGCGCAGGTGCTCGTCGTTGCGCAGCCGCGCGGCCTCGATCAGCGTGCCCTCGGGGTCGTGGTCCAGGGCCGCGTCGATGGCGCTCTCCATCAGCGCCGCGGGCGCGAGGGCGCGCCACGCCACGGGGTCCACCGCGTGGAGGGTCGCGCGGAGGTGGTCGCGGTCGGCGTCAGCGAGCGCGCTCGCGCGGCGCGGGCCGGGCTTGCGCGGGGCCGAGGCCTCGTCGTGGTAGTACATCGGCTCGCCGAAGAAGCACGACGACGCGGCGACGCGCAGGCGCGTGAGCGGGTTGTTGATGTCCCACGAGCGGCCGCCCATCCAGTTGAGGTGAGCGCCGTCGGCGCGGGGTGACTTGCGGCGGACCTGGTTGATCGTGGACATGGCACTGCTCCGATGATCCCAGGGGATAGGGGGCATCCCGTTGGGGGAGAGGACGGCGAGAAAGGGCGCAGCGGGTGTTGTTTCTACCCAAAAGAAGTAACCCGCTGCTTCACTGCGCCGCGTGAACGTGGGCGCTCGCCCGGGGGCGATGCGCCTTCGGGACAGGGATAGAGCAGCCGTCGTGCCATGAGCGTGCGCCGCGAGAAATCGCGGGAGAACGCGCGGAGCGGGGCGGGGAGGGTTAGACGCTGGGATCAGAGGTGATCCCAGGGGATCACAGGTGGGCGGAGGGGCGGGGCGAGGTCTGTCGTGTCAGGCGCCCGCGCGGGGGACGGTGATGAACTCGACGAACTCGCCGTGCGAGATGCAGTGCGCGTGCACGCGGATCACGTCGCCCGGCGCCACGCCGGGCGGGAGGGTCACGAGGTAGACCGTGTTCTTCCCGTGGTCCGCGGTGAGGTCGGTGCCCTCCTGGGGGATGAAGCGCCCGCCGTCGGGGGGCGGCGTGGGCCATCCCCCGAAGGTGCTCTCGGCCTCGGGCGCGTCCTCGTCGGTGGCCTTGCGGACCTTCACCCACGAGAACCAGTGCCCGCGCGGCGCGCTCTCGCCGATGGCGTCGTTGGGGTGCCGCGCGCGACCGAGGGAGGGGTCGCCGAACATCACCCCGAGCATCCCCGCGGGCACCGCGCCCGCGCTCAGGGTGGGCACGTACGGCAGGTGCTTGCCGATGTGCTGCCGCTCGGCGTCGGGGCCGTTGATCTGCGCGCGGTACGTCTCGGGGACCGCCCCGGCGTTGCCGCGGGCGCGGTTGAACGCGATGGCGTCCCAGTCCGTTGGGCGGGTGCGCGGAAGCGCGATCGGTGCTCCCGCTGCGCCGGTGGTTCCAGTGCTGGGGGTGGGGTTCTGGGTGCTGCTGCACCCGGTGGACGTGGGGGCGAGGACCACGGCGCCGAGGAGGGCGCCGAGCTGCTTCAGAAGGTCACGACGCGTGGTTTCCATGAGGGGTGAGGGTTCTACCCCCGCGCCCCTGGCGCGTCGAACTCGTCGTTGGTGGGTTCAGGCGGTCGCGGCGGGCTTGCGGGCGGTGCGGGCCTTCTTCTCCGCGGGCTTGCCCGCGGCGGCGAAGCGGGCCGCGCGCTCGGCGAGGGCGCGCTTCTCGCGGGCCTTCTTCTTCGCCTGTGACTTGCGCTGCTGCATCTTGCGGGAGTTGCGTCGGTCCCCGTTGGCCATGATCGAACGATGCCTCCGTACTGTCTGTTGCGTCGGCGCGGCGGCGAGCGCCGACGCGGAGGGAGGCGGGTAGCACCCCCTCTCTACCAATGTCAACGACGGGATCACCCGATCATCGCCGCGAGGTGCGCCCGCTCCGTGGGCAGGTCGCGGCGAGCGAGGAAGCCCGTGTCCTGACTCCAGAGCGCGTCGCTGCGCACCATCGCCCGCAGCGCGAGGTCGCGCGCGAGCACCACGTCGTCGTCCCAGGCGATGACCCCGTCGTCGAAGAGCAGGTCGAGCAGCGCCTCGGTCACCCGCCGGGCCGGCGCCGGGAGCGTCGCGAGGAGCAGGCACCGCCGCATCGCCGCCGCCCCCCGCGCGAGGCCGAGCTGCGCGAGCGCGTCGAGCGCCACGTCGGCGAGGATGTCATTGCGACGAACGCTCTCCATCAGGGTGTCTTCGGCGTCGGCCGGGGCGCCCTCGCGGCACGTCCACGCCAGCGCCACCGCCGCGATCACCGCCCGCGGGCCGTACCCCGACGCCGACGCGATGCCCTCCAGCGCGGGCACCGACGCCCGGCTCACGAAGCGATCCAGGGAAGGGACAAACACCGACTCCGCGCGCACCGTCGACAGCTCAAGCTCGGTCATCACAGCCTCCGTACGCCCCCAACCTGCGCGCGACGGCACGCCCGGTCAATGGGGTGTCTGACATTGGCTGTCACGTCATCCCGGGGTGGTTTCGAGGCGCTTCGCGCAGGCCTCGACGCGCGTCGTGGCGGCGTGGACGTCGCCGTCTCCGTAGCGCGCGGCGGCGTAGTCACGGAGGGCGGCGGCGGCCTCGGCGCGGAGGGCGGGGGCCATCGGCTCGTGCGCGGCCACGCGGTCGGCGTGTCGCTCCAGGGTCTCTCCCGGAGCGCGGGGCACGCCCCACCGCCCGAGCTGCGCGTCGAGCCGCGGGAGGCAGGGCAGGGGGCGCTCCTGGGCGCGCCAGGTCCGTCGATCCTCGGTGGGGTTGCGGCGGGCGCGCCATTGTCGCCAGAGGATCCAGGCCACGAAGAGCGCGGCGGCGCCCGAGAGGAGCTGCGTGGCGGTGAGGGCGGCGAGCCAGCGCCGCGCGCCCCCGAGCCAGACCGCGAGGGCGTCGCCCACCGCGCGGAGCCACGGGGTCCGGTGCTGGAGGTTCGCGGGGATCGCACGCTCGGGCGTGGGGTCGACGGTCACCCAGCGCCCGTTGCTCCAGACCTCGACCCAGGCGTGGGCGTTGCGCTCGCGCACGACGTGAAAGCCCCCGAGGGCGTTGAACTCCCCGACGCGATACCCCCCGATCACCCGCGCGGGCACGCCCGCGGCCCGCGCGAGCACCGCGGTGGCCGACGCGAAGTACTCGCAATTGCCCTCGCGGTTCACGAAGAGAAAGTCGGTCACGGGGTCGAACACGCCGCTCCGCTGCACCGCGAGCCGGTAGCGGTGGCCGCTGCGGAGCCCGCGCACGATGCCCTCGACGCGCCCCTCGGGGTCACGCGCGCCGGCCGTCCACTGCGCGGCCAGCGGCGTCACGCGGCCGCGGAGCGTGCGGTGCAGCGCGAGGTCCTGCGGCGTCGGGGGAGACGGGCGGTGCTCGCGTCGCTCCCCGAGGCGGAGCCACACGCTCAGCGTGAGGTCGCCCGGCACGCGCCACGCGGACCCGAGGACGTCGAAGCGCGCCGCGCCGTCGACGGTGGCCACCTCGCTGAAATCCAGCGGCAGAAAGAAGACCGGGGCGGTGCTCGAGAGCGCCTCGATGTGGGTCACGCGGCCCCCGCGCAGGGGGCCCACGGCCGTGCGGTTGATGCGCCCGCCGCCGCCGCCGACGGTGCCCCAGCGGCCGCGTTGGTACTGGTTGTACGCGATGCCCCGGAGCATCTCTGGCGCGGGGCCGTAGACCCGCGCGACGACCTCGTCGGAGACCAGCATCGACTCGAGCGATCCGAGGTTGAACTCGCGGTCGAAGCCCGTGGTGCCCTGGAGGCGCACGGCGCGCATGAAGCGCTCGATGGCGCGGGTGTGGAGGGGCGGCAGCACCCGCGCGCCGACCGCGGTCGACAGCACCGCCGACGCGAG
>JBILLI010000232.1:0-10215 GCA_044376155.1 Polyangiales bacterium | reverse complement strand
TTCGTGGGGGCGTTCCTCTTCGGCGCGGCCTTCGGTGTGGGCTGGACGCCCTGCGTCGGCCCGGTGCTCGGCGCGGTGCTCACCTGGACCGCGCAGGCCGGGAGCTCCCCCGCCCGCGGCGCGCTCACCCTCGGGGTCTACGCCCTGGGCATCGCGCTCCCGCTCATCCTCGCCGGGGCCTTTGCGCCCGCCGCGCTGCGCGCCATTCGCCGCTGGGGCCGCGGCGCCCCGTGGTTCGAGCGCGCCTCGGGCCTCGCCCTGGTGGGCACGGGCCTCTGGATCGGCGCGCAGAACCTCCCCGCCCCGGCCCTGCCGACGAACACCCCCGCCCCCGTGGTCGCGAGCGCCGAGGGCTGCGCCGACACCGCCGTCGGCTGCGGCCTGCCCGCCGTGGCCGCACGCGCGGGCGCGACGACGGTCTCGCGTCGGGGCGTCGTGGAATTCGTTCGCCACGACTGCCCCGCGTGCGCCGCGATGGCGCCCGAGGTCCGTCAGGCCGAGCGCGACTGTCGGGTGGCGGTGCGCCGGGTGCTGGTCGATGACCCCGCGGGCATGGCCGAGGCGCGGGCCGCGGGGGTGCTCGGCGTGCCGACCTTCATCGGCTACGACCCGTCTGGACGCGAGGTGACCCGCTTCGTGGGCGCGCAGCCCCGCGCGCTGCTGGTGCAGGTGATCGAAGACCTCGAAGGTCGCCGCTGCGGAGGATGATCATGGTGAAGCGACTCTCGGTGCTGATGCTCCTCCTCACGCTCGCCGAGCCCGGGTGTGTGCCGACGGGATCCCCGGAGACCTCGGTGAGCGCCGCCGAGGCCCACCAGCTGGTGAGCGCGGGGGCGGTGCTGCTCGATGTGCGCACGCCCGAGGAGTTCTCCGACCGGCACGTCGACGGCGCGCGGAACATCCCGGTGGATGAGCTCTCCCAGCGCCTGGGCGAGCTCCCGCGGGACAAGGTGGTGGTGGTGTACTGCCACTCGGGCGCGCGCAGCGCCCGCGCCACGGGGGTGCTCCGCCGCGCGGGTTACCAGGCGCGCGACCTCGGCCCGATGCGCGCGTGGTGAGCGCTCACTTCGTGCCGAAGAGACGGTCGCCGGCGTCGCCGAGGCCCGGGAGGATGTAGCCCTTCTCGTTGAGCTGACGGTCGAGCGCGGCGGTGTAGACCTTCACGTCGGGGTGGGCCTCGAGCAGCACCTTGACCCCCTCGGGCGCGGCCAGCAGGCACACGTACTTGATCGAGCGCGGGTTCGTCTGCTTCACCCGGCTGATCGCCGCCACCGCGGAGTTCCCCGTGGCGAGCATGGGGTCGCACATGATCACGTCGCGCTCGCCCATCTCCTGCGGCACGCGGAAGTAGTACTCCACGGGCTGCAGGGTCTCGTGGTCGCGGTAGAGCCCGACGTGGCCCACGCGGGCCGAGGGGAGCACCTTGAGCATCCCGTCGAGGATGCCGTTGCCCGCACGCAGGATGCTCACGAGCACCACCTTCTTGCCGTCGAGGAAGGGCGCGTCCATGGCCTCGAGGGGGGTCTCGATGGGCGCCCGCGTCACCGGGAGGTCGCGGGTGGCCTCGTAGGCGAGGAGCATCGAGACCTCTTCCAGCAGCGCGCGAAAGGCGCTGGTGGAGGTGTCCTTCTTGCGCATGTGCGAGAGCTTGTGCTGCACGAGGGGGTGGTCGATGACGACGAGGTTCTGCATGGCAACTTCGGGCATAGCCCAGCCGATGTCCCCCCGTCGAGGCGTCTTCACGCGTTGACGACGCGCGCGCCGTCCGCGAACATCGACCGATGCAACCGCCGCAGGGTTCGTGGGGACAGCCGCCGCAGCAACCGCAATGGGGGCAGCCTCCGGGGTGGATGCCCGCCGACGCGGGCTACGCCCTGCAGATCAAGAAGCTCGACGACGAGGCGCAGACCTGGCTGCTGCTCAGCGCCATCGGGTTCTTCACGGGGTTCATGTTCCTCGTGGGACCCGCGGCGTGGTGGAAGGCCACGGACCTGAAGCAGAAGTACGAGTCCATGCGGGCGCCGGTGCCCTCGAACGTGAACAACCTCCGCCTCGTGGGGATTCTCACGTGTGTGCTCTCGGCGCTGCTGATCCTGGCCATCGTGGGCTTCATGGTCCTGGGCTTCGCCTTCGCGATGACCCACCGCTGATCCTGTCCGAACGGGCGGTTCCCCATCCCCGCCGCGTGGCTACGCTGCGCCCCCATCACGGAGGTGCATCATGGCCACGGTCGCAGTGCTCGGTTCAGGGGATGTCGGCAAGGTTCTCGCGTTGGGCTTCACGAAGCACGGTCACACCGCGCGCATCGGGAGCCGCGAGGGCAACAAGCTCGGGGCGTGGAGCGCCGAGCACGGGATCGCCGAGGGGACCTTCGCGTCGGTGCTCGAGGGCGCCGACATCGCCGTGCTCGCGGTGGCGGGCGGCGTGGCCGAGGGGCTCGTGCAGGGGCTCGGCGGGGCCCTCGACGGCAAGGTGGTGATCGACGCCACGAACCCCATCGGCGGGCCGCCGGTGAAGGGGATCCTGCCGCTGTTCACCGGCCCCAACGACTCGCTGATGGAGCGCCTGCAGCGCCACGCGCCGACCGCGCGCTTCGTGAAGGCGTTCTCGTGCGTGGGCAACGCGTTCATGGTGAACCCGAGCTTCGCGGGCGGTCGCCCCACGATGTTCATCGCGGGCGACGACGCCGACGCCAAGGCCACGGTGGTCGCGGTGCTCGATCAGTTCGGGTGGGACGCCGAGGACATCGGCGGGGTCGAGGGCGCGCGGGCCATCGAGCCGCTGGTGCAGCTCTGGTGCGCGCCGGGCCTTCAGCGCAACCAGTGGACCCACGCGTTCAAGCTCCTCAAGCTCTGATCAGTCGCGGCAGCAGAGCACGCCGCCCGCGGCCGGGCCCGACTTGGTCACGGTGCGGCTCTCCTGCGTGGCGCCGCCGCACGCCCACGGGGCCCTGAGCGAGATGCAGTTGTTGTTCGAGAAGCGGTTCAGCCCGTCGCAGGCGCCAGGGTTGCTGGCGCCGAGGCTGCCGCAGCCGAAGAAGTCGTTGTTGAGATCCCCGGTCTCGATGCAGTTCACGGCGCACGACGACGAGGTGCACGCCGATCCCGTCAGGGTGCCCGAGCGCAGGCCGCAGAGCCCACAGCCCGTGCCCGACACCGCAGCCGCGTAGAAGGTGCCCGGGGGGTAGTCGGTGGTGGCGACGCACCCGAGGTTGGACGTGCGCGGCATCACCTCGCCGCCGTTGCAGATGTGCCAGCCCCGCGCGCAGAGGTTCGACGACGCGCAGTTCGCGCCGTTCGCGGGCGCGAGCGTGGAGCTGTTGCCCGAGGTCGCGCACGCCGCGAGGGTCGAGGCCGGGATCGCGGGGAAGATGCCCGGGAGTGACCACGCGCCGCTGCACCCGGCGATGCGCGGGAACGTCGTGGTGTTGGTGAACGCCTCGCGCGTGCCGTCAGCGCAGCCCGTGGCGCCGATGGTGGCCACGCGCACGCACGCGCCGCCCGCGCAGATGCTGCCCGCGGCGCAGGTGGTGCCGCACGCGCCGCAGTTCTGCGGGTCGTCGCCGAGGGTCACGCACTGCGTCCCGCAGCGGGTGTTGCCGCTGGCGCACTGGGTCTGGCACGAGCCCGTGCGGCAGACGCGGCCCGACGCGCAGACGTTGCCGCACGCGCCGCAGTGGTTGGAGTCGGCGCTGAGGTTCACGCAGGACGTGCCGCAGCGGGTCTCGCCCAGGGCGCACACGCAGGCCCCGGCGACGCAGCGCTCCCCGGTGGCGCAGACCCGCGCGCAGGCGCCGCAGTTCAGCGTGTCGGTGGCGAGCTGCGCCTCGCAGCCGTTGGCCGCGGCGCTGTCGCAATTGGCATAGCCCGAGGCGCAGCCCGTGACGGTGCACGCCGCGGCGCTGCATCCCGCGGTGGCGTTGGGCAGGGTGCAGACGCGGCCGCAGGCGCCGCAGCTCGTCGCGGCGCTGCGCAGGTCGACCTCGCAGCCGTTGGCGGCGTTGCCGTCGCAGTCGCCGAAGCCCGCCTCGCACACCCAGGCGCAGGCGCCCTCGGTGCAGCTCGCGACGGTGTTGGGCCGGGCGGCGCAGGCGCGCCCGCAGGCGCCGCAGTGGGCGGTGCTCGCGCGCAGGTCGGCCTCGCAGCCGTTGGCGGCGCTCGCGTCGCAGTCGCCGAAGCCGGTCGCGCAGACCATGCCGCAGGCGCCCGCGCCGCAGGTGGTGGAGGCGTTGGCGCGGCTCGGACAGACGGTCCCGCAGGCGCCGCAGTGGGCGAGGTCGTTGGTGGTGTTGACCTCGCAGCCGTTGGCCATGGCGCCGTCGCAGTCGGCGAAGCCCGGGGAGCACTGCATCGGCGGGGGGTTGGGGCACTGCAGCGCGAGGCCGAAGCGCACGCCGCCGTGGTTGTCGGAGCAGGGGTCGTCGGGAAAGATGCAGCGCAGGGGTCCGCCGGCCCAGTCGAAGGTCGCCGTGCGATCGCGCACCGCGGCCCAGGCCTCCGCGGGGGTGGCCGAGCGCGTGTACGACGACGGGAGGCTCGACGGGAGGCCGGTGCAGGTGGCGAACCACATCCAGCCGGAGTCGGGCTGACGCACGGTGTTCCAGACGGTGCCGGCGCTCTCCCGGGGCGTGAAGACGTAGCGTCCCGCGGGGAGGTCGCGCTCCACGGGGATGTTCAGCCCGCCCGCGCCCGAGCAGCTCCGCACCCAGTCGACCGTGACCTCGGTGCGGTAGGTGCACTGCCCCGCCTCGCAGAGGCCCGTCGCGCAGTCGTTCCCGCTGCGGCACCCGCGGCACGCGGCGCAGGCGGCGCACGACCCGCCGCAGTCGACGTCGGTCTCGTCGCCGTTGCGCACGCGGTCGTTGCAGCGGCCGGTGACGCAGCGCCCGGCCTCGCAGAAGGCCCCTGCGGCGCAGGCGTTTCCGCACGCGCCGCAGTGCTGCGCCGAGGTCGCGAGGTCCTCTTCGCAGCCGTCCCAGGGCGAGGCGTTGCAGTCGGACCACCCCGGGAGGCAATTCGTGGGCGTGGTGATGTCGCCGCACGCCTCGAGGGGCGCGTTGTTGAGCAGCACCCCGACGCCGGCGATGACCCGGTCGCGGCAGCAGTCGTCGACGTGGGTGAGCACCACGCGGTTGCGCCCCTCGCTCACGAGGGCGGCGAGGTCGGTGGTGTTGCCCGCGGGGTAGTACGCGTAGGAGCCGGGCTCGACCACGCCGTCGGGGTGCGACGGGTTGAAGAGGGTGAGCCGGGCGCCGTCGTCGACGAAGCCCATGGTCACCTGCAGCGAGCTCACGCGGTATCCGCGAGGCACCGTGAAGACCGTCTGAAAGTGGGTGAAGTCTCCGCCGCGGCGGCAGTCGCAGACCCCGCAGAGGGTGGACGGGTCGGCGAAAGAGATGCTGTTGCCGTGGGGCGACCACGAGGGGTCGGACTCGGGCGGGATGGTGGTGTAGTTGTACTCGCTGGGGTCACCGTGCCGCGGGGTCGTCGAGGCCCAGCAGCGCGGCCCGCTCCCGCGGTTGATCTGCCACACGGCGCCGCTGCGCCCGGTGGCTGCGGAGGTCGACTCCACACACGGGCGGCAGCCGTCGTCGACGGTGCCGTCGCAGTCGTCGTCGATGCCGTTGCACGCCTCGGGCGTGGGCGCGCGGGATCCCGTGACATCGCAGACGGGCACGCCGGTGTCGCAGCTCGTGGTGCCGATGGCGCAGACGCCCGTGGCGCTGCAGGGCGCGCCGGGGACACACGGGGTGCAACGCCCGGCGGCATCGCAGACGTCGGTGACCGAGGGGCTCCACCGCAGGCGCATCCCCTCGGAGACCGCGCCCACGGTGTTGAAGCCCACCTGGTCGTACCAACCGCCGTCGGCGCGCTGGATCCCCACCGTGGCCGACGCGCCGCCGTGACGCACGCCGATGCCTCGCAGCGTGCGGTAGAGCACGTCGATGGCGTCGGCGCCCTCGTGCGCGATGAGCTCGAATTCAAGGTCCCCGGTGCCGTCGCGGAAGCGGGTGTGGGACCACTCGACGACCACACGGCGCGCGTACGCGGGCCCCACCACCGCGACGCAGGGCGGGCGCGCGGGGTCGAGGTCGTCCCAGAACGGGAACACCGCGTCGAGGCCGCCGCTGGGGAGCGCGGCGTTGGTCCCGCCCGGGTGCGGCGCGGTGAAGCTCACGACGCCGGCGGGGTTGAGGTAGATCGCGCGGCGAGCGGCGCCGAAGATCGTGAGCGCGAGGGGGAGGTCCGCGCGCCACCCCGCGCCGTCGGCGACGAGGGTGACGCGGCCCGCGGCGTTGCACGCGTCGTCCCAGCCCGCCGAGGCCTCGCTGCGCGCGTAGGTGGCGCTGCTCCCGCCGCAGGCGCTGCCGATGGGCGCGGTCGCGGTGGCCACACAGACGGGCGTGCCCGAGTTGCACTGGATGGTGCCGTAGGCACAGGGCGCGCTCTCCAGCCGACACGCCGCGCCCTCCTCGCACGACACGCAGCGGCCGGTGGCGTCGCACACCTGCGCGGTGCCGCAGGCGCTCCCCGGGGACCGCATGCCCACGACCTCGCAGCGCTCCACGGGGCGACCGCCCTGGCGGTTCTCGCAGCGCACCACGCCGACCGCGCAGGCGGTGCCGGGCTGGCACGGCGCGCCGTTGTTGCAGGGCCGCACGACCTCTGCGGGGACGCACTCGTACTGCAGCTCCACCCCGTCGAGGCGGGGCACGGCGCGGCCATCGGCGCTCGCCTCCAGCGTGGCCTCGAAAGCCATGAAGGTGCTCCGCTCGGTCGCGACGTTGGGGTTCGCCACGCGCATCGAGGGCAGCAGGTCGATGCTCACCGGCGCGCCCGCGGTCCCCGGGGGCACCGTGGGCAGGGCCACGAGGGGCGCCGTGCGCACGGCGCTCTCGGCGTCGGCGAGGCGGGCGGAGAGGCGCATCGTCGCGCCGCTCGGCACGTTGGCGCCCACGATGGCGGTGGTCCACACCGGGAGCTTGTTGGGGTCCTCGCAGCGCGCCTCGAAGGTCTGGCGGTAGATCCCGGTCTGGCACGCGTTCGGGTTGGGCCGCGGGGTCCATCGCACCCGGGTGCCTGCGCGTACGGCGCCCGCGGTTTGGAGCGCGAAGGTGTCGGCGGTGGCCGCGCCCGCGCCGCGAAGTCCCACCGCGGCCTGCGCGCCCGTCGCGCGCGGGGTGGTGCCGTCCAGGGTGAGGTAGGCGAGGTCCACGGCGCCGTCGAGCTCGTGGAGCACCACCTCGAAGGTGAGCGTCGAGAGGTCGGTGGCCTCATCGAAGCGCGCGCGCTGCCACTGCGCCACCCACGTGCGGCCCGGCGCGGCGCCGAAGCTCGCGGTGCAGACGCCGCCGCGGGCGGAGAGGTCGTCCCAGAGCGCGAAGACGGTGTTGTCGGGCGCCGACGCGCCGTCGAGGGCCGCGGCGGTGGCGCCGGGGAAGGTCCGCGCGCCGAACGCGAGCGTGCCCGCGGTGCTCACGGTGACCGTGCGCTGCGCGACGCCGAACCACGGGAACGCGAAGGGCAGGGTCTCGACCGCGACGCCCTCGCCCGAGCCCGGGAGGTGCGTCGCGTGGCCCGGCGCGCTGCACGCGTCGAGGAAGGGGGTGGTCACGGTGGTGCGGTCGTACCCCGCGACAGTGGCGCCGCACGCGGGCTGCACGCCGGCGCCGCCCGTGCCCGTCGGGCAGAAGATCGCCGGGGCCGCGTTGGACGGCACGAGCCCCTCACACGCCGCGGGGATCACCCCCCCGCGCAGGCAGTCGACGAAGCGCTCGCACCCGGGGGCGCAGTTGCCGCGGCACCCCGAGATCACCTGCGCCGCGAAGGCGGGCGCGCGCAGCGGTTGGCACACCGACCACCGCCCGTCGACGCAGCGACGCTCGCCGAGGTGACACGTCGCCTGCTCCGCGACGGTGACCCCGCGCCGCACGTCACACGGCAGCGGCGGCATGTCGTTCGAGCACGAACAACCCTCGGCGGGCGTCGCGCAGCGGTAGCACCCGTCGGTGACCGCCGGGTCGTCGTCGTCGCAGTCGAGGCCCCGCTCGCACCCGGCGCCCCACCCGTCTCCGTCGCGATCGACGCATGCGGTGGCCGTCGGCGCAGCGGGCGCCTCGCTGGCCTCGATGTCGCGCGGTGGGGCGGCGTCGAAGCTCGACGCGAACTGCGCCGCGGGCGCGCGGCCCTCGGCACCGCACCCGAGCAGGGTCGACAGCGACAACGTGACGGTCAGCAGACGTCTCATCACGGCGGCCGAACGGCCGAACCGCCAGTTTCATGACGATCGTGGCCGCCTCGGACGGTCGTGACCGGATCAGCGCCCGGGCGCGCGGCGAGGCAGCGTGGGGCCTTCGCTGGTCCAGAGGTCGTGGAGGGAGCGGCGGCCGTAGCCTCCCTCGCGTCGTCCGATCTCGTTGCCCCACAAGGGCTCCGCCGGGTCGCTACCCCAGGTCACGCGCCAGTCGTAGAGCTGTCGCAGCACCGCCTCGCCCTCGCGGCCGCGGGGGGAGAAGCCCCAGGGCGCCTCCTGGGAGCTGTCCATCGGGTTGCTGTAGTACCGCCAGACGAAGCCGCCGGCGAACCACGAGCGGGGGATGAAGGCCTCCATCAGCGCGCGGTAGCCCTCGGCCTGCGCGTGGGCGTCGACGCGCACGTCGGTCATCCCGTCGGGCCACTCCCAGGGGCGCAGCGTGGGGTCGGTCCGGGCGGTGTACCCGTACTCGGTGAACATCACCGCGCGGCCCTCCTGCCGGGCCCAGCGCTCCAGCCGGTCGGCGCGCTCGACGGCGGCGCGGCGGAGCTCGTCGAGGCTCGCGCCGGGGCGCTGCGCGAGGGGATAGAAGGCCTGCAGGCCGATGACGTCGAGCCGGTCCCAGAAGGTGACGCGGCCCTCTTCATCCCAGTTCGCGGAGTAGGTGAGCAGCCCGCGGTAGTTGCGGCGAATGGCGTCGATGACGTCGTGCCACTCGGGTCGCCCGCTGGAGGAGCACATCTCCACGGCCACCGAGAGCATGTCGGCTTGCGACTCTTCAGCCACCCTCGCCCACTCGGTGACGAAGCGGGTGTAGGCCGCGAACCACCGCGCCCAGTCGCGCGGGTCGTCGAAGCCGATCTCGCCGCGCCAGCCGCCGGTGTCGGTCCAGATGTGCGGCACCAGGAGCACGCGGAGCCCGCGGGCGTGGGCCTGCGCGATGACCCGCTTCACCGCCTCGCGGTTCTCGGCGAAGGGCGCCTCGAAGTCCATGCGCACGGCGGGGTCGTGAATGGACCACATGCGCCCGAAGGGCGTGATGCTCACCCAGTTGCACCCGAGGGCCGCGAGCTCGTCGAGGGCCTCGGCGCTCGCCACGGTGCCGTAGCCCACGCCCGGGTGCTGGCTGCTCTCGATGGGTCCGAGCGTCGCGCCGCGCACGGCGCCCCACCCGAGGTCTCTCCACGCGCGCTCGCCGTACCCGATGACGGGCGCGCGCGAGACCGCCCGCGGCTGCGCGTGGGCGGCGCCCGCGGCGAGGAGCCACGCGAGGCAGAGCGCAGCGCGGCGCACGGCTCAGCCCCGGCCGAGCAGTCGGTCGAGCTCGCCGCGGCGGTCGAGGGCGTGGAGGTCATCACAGCCGCCCACGGGGCGACCGTCGATGAAGGTCTGCGGCACCGTGTGCTGGCCGGTGACCTCGGTGAGCCACGCGCGCTTCTCGCGGTCGTTGCTCACGTCAACCGCGGTGTACGCCACGCCCTTGCGGTCGAGCAGCGCCCTCGCGCGGTGGCAGTAGGGGCAGTAGCCCGTCACGTAGATGGTCACGTCGGCCACGGGGACGCTCCGCAGGGTCTCTACTGCCCCGAGCCGCGCTTGAGCTCGGTGAGCACGAGCTTGGCGACGGCCTTGAGCGTGTCGAAGACGCCGATGCCCTTGTTCGCCACGGCCTCGAACTCGGGCACGCGCGTGGGGTTCAGCGCCTCGCGCAGCTCGTCGACCGAGGCGATGTTGGGCAGGTCGCGCTTGTTGTACTGCATCACGAAGGGGAGCTTCTCGAGCTGGTAGCCCTGCTCCGCGAGGTTGAGCTGCAGGTTGTCGGCGCTCTCCATGTTCGCCTCCATGCGCTCGATCTGCGAGTCGCCCACGAAGACCACGCCGTCGACCCCCTTCAGGATCAGCTTGCGCGAGGCGTCGTAGAACACCTGACCGGGCACGGTGTAAAGGTGGAAGCGGGTCTTGAAG
>JBILLI010000244.1:0-9892 GCA_044376155.1 Polyangiales bacterium | reverse complement strand
CCCCTACGAGCTGGGGAGGGCGCATCGTTGATCTCACCGACTCCCTCTCCCAGAACGCCCACGCGCTGTACCTCCTCGCGCCGCTGAGCAACACCAACAAAGACCCCGAGCCCATCAACGGCATCGCCGCGGACCTCGACGGCGACGGCGCCACCGAGGTGATCTTCGCGACGACCCTCGATCACATGGGCCCGCGGCAGAGCGCGGTCTTCGACCAGCTCCCGGGCGGCGCCGGGCTGCGGTTTCGCGGGTTCTTTCGCACCCGCTCGGGCAGCCTGCGCCGGAGCCCCGCGGGCTTCATCGACCTCGACGGCGACGGGCACGTCGACGCGATCATGAACCGCGGCCAGAACGAGCTCGCCTGGGGCGCCGGCGGCGGCAACTTCGACGACCCCGTGCCGCTGCGCGCCGACGCCGACCCGGGCATGTGGACCCCGCCGCACTACTCCATGCACGTCACCGACCTCGACCAGGACGGCTGGCTCGACGTGATCACCGGCGCGGGCAGCTGCTGCTCCACCTGCCGCCCCATGGAGACCTACCTCCGCGTCGGCCCGCGACGCTTCGAGCGACGCACCGACCTCGTCGACCTGGAGTTCGGCTCCACGGCCATCGCCATCACCGACGGGATGTTCGCGGGGCGGCGCCACCTCCTGATGGCCGGGCAGGGCTGCGGCAACAGCGACGTGCCGATGTTCTTTCGCCAGACCGCCCTGAACGCCGAGGGGTATCCCCGCTTCGAGGGCTACGACCCCACGCCCCGGGATGCGTTCATTCGCACGTCCGACCCGGCGTGGCCCAAGGTCGCCGAGGCGTCGATCCAGCGCTGGGTGCCCATGGGGCTGTGCCTCGGCGACACGAACAACGACCTGCGCCCCGACCTCGCGATCTCGCTGAATTTCTACGCCGGGCTCTTCGTCGACGAGGGCGCGATGCCCCTGCGCGACCTCACCGAACAGTTCGGCGCCATGCCCCTCGTCGCGCGCAGCGGCCGACGGATGATCCCCTGGGGCATCTCCCTGGTGGACCTCGACCGCGATGGCCGCGACGACCTCGTGGTGACCCACGGCAACGACCACGTGGCCGGCATCGACCCCGCGGCGCAGATCGGCCCGCACCGCAACGTGGTCGAGTGGAACCAGGGTGACGGGCAGTTCACCGAGATCACCCAGGCCCTGGGCGCCGAGCGCGAGGGCCAGTACCACAGCCTCTACGTCGAAGACCTCGACCGCGACGGCGACGCCGACTACCTCGCGGGCTCCCTCGATGATCACCCCCGGGTGTTCGTGAACCGCATCGACCGGGGCTTCCACGGCTTCTCGCTGCGCCTCCGGGGCACCAGCAGCAACCACCTGGGCATCGGCGCGCAGGTGCGCGTCGAGGTCACCCCCGGCGCCGCCCCGCTGGAGTACCAGGTGAGCGCGATCGGCTCGCCCGGCGTGGTGGTCGACCCGACGACCTTCGTGGGGCTCGGCGTCGCCCGGCGGGCCGCGCGCGTGCGGGTGACGTGGCCCAGCGGCGTGGTGCAGGAGCGCACCGACGTCGCGGGCGACACGATGCACGTGTGGGAGGAGCCGGCGCTCTTCACCCTCACGCCCGCCACGCGCCACGTCGCCGCGGGGGGCAGCGCCACGCTGCGCATCACCCCGCGCGCGCCCGATGGGAGCGTTCGCCCCGACGCCCGCGTCACGCTCACGCAGCGCGGCACGGAGGCGGTCCCGCTGCGCGCGGTGGGGGGTGGGGTGTGGGAGGCGACGATCCCGCACCCGGGGCGCGCGGGCTCCACGTGGCTGACGCTCACGGTCGACGGCGCCCCCTCGGGCGTGCGCCCGCGCGTGTGGTGGGACTGATCCCGCGTCACGCGGGGTGACGGGGCCGCGCGCGACGCACCGCCGCCGCGAGGTTGATCAGCGCGACCGCGGTGAGCGGCAGCAGGATGCGCGGCGACAGCACCATGCGCAGGTCGGGCTGTCGGCCCTGCGCGAACACCGCGTCGAGCCCCGCGCCCACGCTCGCGTAGAGCACCGTGCACGGCGCCATCCCGAGGAACGACGCGAGCATGAAGGTGCGCGTCGGCACCCGCGCGAGGCCCGCGGCGATGTTCACCGGCACCAGCGGCACCAGCGGGATCAGCCGCACCGTGAGGATGTACGCGAACGCGTTGGCGCGAATGCCCTCCATGAGCCCGAGGATCCGCCCGCGGTCATCGCCCATGGCGCCGTCGCCGGTCGCCGCGCGGCACGCGAGGAAGGTCACGGTGGAGCCCAGGGTCGCGCCTGTGAGGGCCGCGAGGGCGCCGAGCCACGGGCCGAAGAGCAGTCCGCCGGTGAGGGTGAGCAGCGCCGCGCCGGGGAGCGAGACGCCCACGGAGGTGACGTACACCGCGAGGTAGGCCGCGAAGGCCGCCAGCGGGTGCGCGCGCACCGCGGCGGAGAGGGCCTCGTGGCGCGCGTCGAGCTCGGCGAGGGAGAGCCTCCCCGCGGCGCCGCTCGCGAGGGCCGCGACCAGCCCCGACGACACCAGGGCGAGCGGACCGAACCGTCGCAGCAGGCCCGCGGCGCGGCCCGCGGTCATGCGCCGGGCTGCCCCCGGCGGATCCACCAGCGGGGTGTGATGAGCAGGCGCTCGCGCTGCGGGAGGTTGGTCTTCACGAGGGAGTAGTAGAGCCACTCCAGCATCGTCGGGTTGCGCGCGGCGAAGAGGCGCACCATCGCGAGGGTGAACGACTCGGCGACCATCCCGCGGGGGTACACGAAGCCGCAGCGCACGCCGATGGTGGGCGACTCGTTTTGCACGGAGTGCCACATCCACGACGGGACGTAGAGCAGGTCGCCGCTCTGCATCACGGCCTCGAAGCGGTCGATGCAGTCGATGCCGGGGAACTCCCCGGTGTTCGACAGGCTCATGTCGGCGCCGGAGTGGTTGTACCCGAAGCCGTCGGCGGCGGGGTTGAGCACGGCGAGGTACTGCGTGGGGATCAGCGCCCAGCGCTTCACCCCGCGGACGTTGAGGAAGAAGAACGGGGTGATGGCGTTGTGCAGCGGGGTGTACGTGCCCGTCGCGCCGATGAAGAGCTGAAAGGCCATGCCCCAGCGGTTGCGCACCATGCGCTTGAAGTACTCATGGTCGAAGTCCCCCAGGAGCTCGGGGAACTTCTCCAGCAGGGGCGAGAAGCGCATGTACTTGCGCCCGCCGTGGAGGGCCTGGTCGAGGAAGGCGTCGAACCTCAGCTCCTCGGAGTACTCCCGCTCGTCGATCCAGTCGTCGTCCGAGAGGCCCTTGCGCTGTACCAGCTTGATGGTCTCGTGGCCGTAGCGCGCGCGGAAGTTCTCGAAGGTCCACCGCTGCATCAGGGGCCAGTCGCGGGCGCCGTTCTCGATGAGCACGGGCATCCCCTGCGAGAGGTACTTCGCGTGAAACTCCTCGGGGTCCAGCGAGCGCACCCGCGTCACGGGGATCACCTCCCCCTTCCCGCCGCGCTGCACCCCGTCGATGATCCTCTCGCGGGCGCGCGCCTTCAGCCCCTGGATCACCCCGCTCCGCGGAAAGAAGTGCTCCAGCATGAACGCGGCGCTGTAGGTGCCGCGGGCGTCGACGGGCACGGAACGCATGTTGGCGAACGAACGCATGTCTGCCCTCTCCCGGCGATGCACCAGCGGCCTGGGGGTGATTTCCTCCCGAGACGCTACCGCGCGCCTCGATCGGGATCCATCCCCGCGGCCCGCGGTCGCAATCCGCACGATCCTCCCGGCGGCGTTGAATTGTCCCCGGGGCAGGCGGTACCGTCCGCGCTCCCGTGATCGAGCGCGTCTCGCAGCATCAGAGTCGCTTCCGCGCCCCGGGGCTGAGCCCCGACGTGCGCGGCGTGGCCCTGGGTCCCGTCGGCGTGGTGCTGCTCCCGAGCATCGAACGACTGGTGTCGTTCCTGCGCGCCACGGGCGAGGAGGGCGCCCTCGACGAGCTCCTCGAGAGCCTGCGCATCGTGCAGGTGATCTCGCCCCTGCGCACCCGCGAGATCCTCGTCGAGGTGCAGTCGAGCTCGTCGCACCGCATGGACCGCCTCGCGGCCATCGCCCGCCTCGTGAACGCCATGGTGTTCACCGGCTCCGCGCGGCACTTCGTGAAGTACCGCGACGCGCAGGCGCCCTTCGGCTACGACATCGCCGAGCTCATCCCCGAGCCGGGCGACATCGCGCTCTACCACGACCGCTTCGCCCAGCCCTACCGCATGGACAAGGTCATCCCCCTGCGGGACCTCCTCCTGCGCCTCGCGCTGGTCTCCGTGCCCCGCGCCCGCGCCGAGTCTCCGCGGCTGTTGTACGCCCTCGTACGATTGGGCCTGGGCGACGCCATCGTGGGCTACCTCGCGCGGTGGAGCGTCGGCGCCCGCGTCGCCCGGGTGCAGTGGGCCCGCGGCGGCACCAGCGATGTCATCGACGAGGCCTGGCTGCTCCAGCTCGCGCACCCGGCGCCGCGCTTCGTCTCGCTGCTGCGCTCGCTCCCCGGCGTGACCCTCTTCACCCCCGACGGCGAGCGCGCCGCGGTGGAGTTCGGCCACCGCCACCCCATCCCCCTCTCGGCCTGCGCGCCCCTCTTCGGCAGCGAGGAGCTCGTGCTCTTTCGCGCGGGCGGCGGCGCGGCCATCGCGCTCTCGAGCCGTCCCCCCTTTGTCGATGTGCAGGCGGTGACCTCCCTCGCGACCAACGGTCCCGAGCCCGTGGTGAACGCGCGCACGCAGGCCGTCTCGGGGAGCTTCGCGCTGCCGCTGCGCCTCGTGCCCACGGGCTCCGCGCCGAAGCGCGTCTCGGCCGTGGTGATCCCGCTGAAGGAGCAGGAGACCCTCGGGCGCATCCTCTCGGTGCTGCCGCCCACGATGCTCGCGCGCATCCAGGTCGCGTTCACCGAGCAGTCGATCTACCTCTACGGCCCCGACGCCGCGAGCACCGTGCCCATGGGGCTGCTCTTCGAAGAGGTCGGCGACGGGGTGCTGGTGCCACTCGGGTGGGGGCTCAACCCGCCCATCCCGTCCGAGGTCCTGCGGCAGCTCGCCAACGTGGGCAGCGACGTGCGGCTCTTCGTGGTGGGCGGGCAGCGGCCCATCACGTCGATTCCCGTGCGTGCGTTCGAGCCCGCCACGCGGGTGCTCCTCGCCGACCTGCCGGTGTACGACGAGAGCGTGATCGCGCCGCCCCTCGACGCCGAGGTGGCGCTGCCCGACCTCTGGCCCGTCCCCCCGGGGAGCCTCACCGCGTGGTTCGCCTCGGCCGCGCAGAACGACCTCCCGCCGCCGCGCAGCACCACGCCGTTGCTGGGTCCCGGCGAGTCCGACGAAGGCGCCGGTGGCTGACCGCGCGCCCCTCGACGCGTTCCTCGAGCGCTTCGTGCTCCCGCTGCTCACGGGCGGCCCGGTGCACGTGCAGGGGGTGCTCTCGCCCGCGACGCTCAAGGGCTTCGTCGCCGAGCGCGCGCCCGACGCCACGCTGGTCACCCGGGTCTGTGAGGCGATGACCACGCGTCTCGCGCGCATCGGCCCGGTGACCCCCGTGGGCGCGCTGCCGATGGACGCCGTGGGGCTCTGCGCGGTCTGGCACAACCTCCTCGCGCTGACGCACCCCGAGGCCCGCGGGAGCGTTCGCCTGCGCCGCAAGGTGCGCGCGTGGTGCGAGGCGATGCTGCTGTGGGCCGACGTGCCCCGCACCCGCGCCGAGGTCTCGCTGCGCCACGCGGTGCTCGGACGTCTCGAGGTGCTCGGGCGGGTCGACACGCACGTGACCTTCTGGGCGGGCTTCGCCGACTTCGTGGGGGTGCCGCCGCCGAAGGCGCTGGTGGCCTGGCCCAACCTCCGTCGCGTGGAGGAGTCTCGCCGTCGGGTCGACCTCGCGGAGCTGCTCCGCGCACTGGAGCTCGGCCCCGCGGCGGGCGGCGACGACGACCTTCTGCCCGTGGCCCGGGCGGCCCTCGCGGCCTCGCCGCTGACCGACCTCGCCCTCGCCGATCGCCCTTCGTTCGTGGGCTTCGCGTGGGGTCCTCCGCTGCTCAACGCGCTCAGCGACCCGTGCCTGCGCGGCGCGGCGCAGCGCATCGTGCTGCGCAAGGGCACCCCCTCGCTGCGGGCGGTGGAGGCGGCCACGCTCTCGCTCTGCCGCGCCGAGGGGACGCCCGGCCTCGCCGCGGGCTCGCTGCTGCGCTTTCACCTCGAGCTGCTGCTCACCGACGCGCTGTCGGGCCGCGGCACCTCGGGCCCGCCCGCCCCCGCGCAGCCCGTGGCGATGGACGCCTTCGTGCGCCTCGGCCACGCCCGCGTGGCGGCCTTTCTCGACCTCGACGAGGACCTGCTGCGCCGCGCGCTGCCGCCGGACCCCTCGCGCCCCGTGCCCCGCGATCCCCCCTCGGCGCCGCTGCTGCAGCGCGCCGGACTCATGGAGGTCCGTTCGTGAACGCGCCGTTTCTTCAGAGGATGCGCTCGCTCGCGCGCGCGCTGGAGTCCCAGTTCCTGGGCAAGCAGGAGACCATTCGTCTCATGGTGATCTCGGTGCTGGCGGGGGAGCACATCGCGCTCATCGGCCCGCCCGGCACCGCCAAGAGCGCCCTGGTGCGCACCTTCTCGCAGCTCATCGCGTCGCGCTATTTCGAGTACCTGCTGACGCGCTTCACCGAGCCCAACGAGCTCTTCGGCCCGGTGGACATGCCCGCGTTTCGCCAGGGGACCTACCGTCGCCGCACCGAGGGGATGATGCCCGAGGCCGAGGTGGTCTTCCTCGACGAGATCTTCAAGAGCAACAGCGCGATCTTGAACGCGCTGCTCACGGTGCTCAACGAGCGCAAGTTCAACAACGGCGGCACCGTGGTCGACGTGCCGCTGATCTCGGTCTTCGGCGCCTCCAACGAGGTGCCCTCGGACGAGAGCCTGCAGGCGATCTTCGACCGCTTTCTGCTCCGCGTGCGCAGCGAGCACCTCGACGCCTACCACTTTCAAGAGCTCGTGCAGCGCGGCGTGGCCCTGGAGCTCGAGAAGCTCGGCGTGCGGCCGCAGCAGGAGCCCTTCATCACCACCGCGGAGCTCCGGGCCATTCAGCCCGAGATCGCGCGGCGGATGCAGGTCTCTGACGAGCTCATGGCGACGTACAAGAGCCTGGTGTTCCAGATCCGCGCCGAGGGGGTCTCGCTCAGCGACCGCCGCGTGGTGAAGCTCTTGAAGCTCATGGCGGCGAGCGCGTACTTCGACGGACGTCCCGCGGCCGACACCAGCGACCTGTTCATCCTCAAGCACGTCTGGAACACCCTGGAGCAGGCCGACATTCTGGATGGCATCGTGGCCCCGGTGCTCGACGCGTGGTTCCGCGCGCACCCCGACGCGCGCCGCGCGGGGGGGATGGAGGTGGGCATCGACGCCCTCGCCACGGAGATCGCCCGCATCCGCGCGTCCCTCACGGGCGCGGCCCCGGTGAGCGACCTGCAGCTCTTCGCGCACCTCCGCGCGCTCGGGGAGATCAAGGCCGCGCTGCAGTCCATGGCCACCGACCCCGCGCGCCGCGCGCTGGGCGAGGTCGACCAGCTCCTGGAGCACGTGTTCCGCAGCGGCCGCATCGCGGGCTGAGACGCTAGACGCTCGCCGTACGGGCGGGTACATCATCACCCACGGCCCACCGATGCCCCTGATGCACATTCACGAGCGCCTCGGCACCCTGGTGGCAGGGCGCTACCGGCTCCGTCGCATCATCGGCGAGGGGGGCATGGGCGCGGTCTTCGAGGCCGAGGTGGTGCCCGGCGGACAGCGCGTCGCCGTGAAGCTCATCAAGCCCGAGTATTCGAGCTCCCACGAGGTCAACGCGCGCTTCGTGCAGGAGGCCCGCGCGGCGGCGTCCATCGGGCACCCGAACATCCCCGCGGTGCTCGACGCGGGCACCGCCGACGACGGGCCCTACCTCGTGCTGGAACTCCTCAAGGGAGAGACCCTCGCCGACCTGCTCGACCGCCGCGCCGCGGGTCCCCGCGAGGCGTTGACCATCGCCGCCGAGACCGTCGACGCGCTGCGCGCCGCGCACGCCGTGGGCGTGGTGCACCGCGACATCAAGCCCGAGAACATCTTCCTCGTGGGCGGCGCCGAGACCCGCACCTCGGTGAAATTGTTGGACTTCGGGATCTCGAAGATCCTCACCGAGCAGGCCATGGGCGGCGGGCTCACGCGCGTCGGCACCGCGGTGGGCACGCCGGATTACATGTCCCCCGAGCAGGCCAGCGGCAACCGGGTCGATGGGCGCGCGGACCTCTGGTCCATGGGCGCGGTGCTCTACGAGGCCATCGCGCTGAAGACGCCCTTCGAGGGGGAGTCGTACCAGCAGCTGCTCACGAAGATCCTGCTGCACCCGCACCAGCCGCTGCGCGAGGCGGTGCCCGCGGTGCACCCCGAGGTCTCGTCCCTCATCGACCGCGCGCTGCAGAAGGAGCCCGCGCAGCGCTTCCCCGACGCCGCGACGATGCACGCGGAGATCCTGCGGGTGCTGAGCGTCACGCCGCCCGACGAGTCTCTGGGCATCGGCGCCGACGAGTCGACGGGCTCGTTCTCCAACGAGGCCACGAAGGTCTACGACTTTCAGGGCGTGCGCGCGCGTCGCCGCTCACGCGCGGGCTCGTCGGGGACCAAAGAGGCCCTCGTGGCCCCTCCCCCCGACCTCTCGCTGCCGCAGGTGATGTCGGCCCTGCCGCGGGCCGCGCTGCCCTCGGTGCCGCCGCCCCCGCCGCCGCCGCGCCTCGACGTGTCGGCGCTGGCCACCTCGCCCTCGGGTCCGCCCATGGCCTTCGCGGGGTATCCCACGGCGCCCGCGGTGGTGAGCGCGCCGCCGTATCGCCCGATGCCCTCGGAGCGTCCTGCTCCTCCTGCGCCGCCGGAGGCTTCGGGGGGGCGTCGCCCGTTGCTCATCGTGGCCGCGGTGATCACCGCGCTCCTGGTGGTGGCCGCGGGTCTCTCGCTGCGCCGCGCCCCCGCGTCGGTGGAGCCCCCGGAGCACCTCGCGGTCGCGCCCGCCGCGGTCGACGCCTCGCTGCCGCTGCCGAACGCCGCGTTGGACGTGGGCGTGGTGGCGTTCCCGGTGGTGCAGCAGGTGTTGCAGCGCCCGACGCCGCCCGCGCCGCCGCCCGCGCCGCCCCGCCCGCGCAGTGAGAACCCCGAGCGCACCGAGCGTCCCGAGCGCACCGAGCGCACCGTGCGCCCGCTGCCCGCGCCCGCGGGGGACGGTCGCCCGTTGGACAGCAGCGAGTTCATCGCGGCGGTGTCGCCCTCCACGCCGCGCTTCTCGCAGTGCCTGCACGGGCAGGGCGGCACGGTGGATGTGAACGTGGCCATCGACGCGCGTGGGCGCCTCGGCGACACGGCGTTCCGTCGCCCGCCGCAGGGATCGGGGGAGGCCGAGTGCATTGCCCGGGTGCTGCGCGGTCTGCGCTTTCCGCGCAATCGCCCGACCTCCACGCGGCTCTACCTGAACGTGCGGTGAACGGTTGCGGCGCAGCGATCTCGGCGGGCAGGTGTCGGGGGTGAAGGCGCGGTCCGTGGCCCCCTTCCCCGTCCCTTCCCCCGTCTCGGGGGAAGGGTGGAGAGCCGCTGCCTCAGAAAGGGTCCAGTCGTCTCGAAACGCCTGGGGGGCAACGCCTTCCACCTCACACCGCCCGTCTCTCACGCGCGTGGACCATCGCTCGGTCAGCGGTTCGCCACCCTTCCCCCGAGGCGGGGGAAGGGACGGGGAAGGGGGCCGCGAACCGCGAATTCATCGAGAAATCATGCGCGCTGCAGAGATGTGTGGCGAACGGAGCCACGCGTGGGGGCGGGGGCCACGACGCGTGCGAGGTCCATGTTGAATCGTCTGCTCCCTGCGCTGCTCGCGCTGTGTCTGTTCCC
>JBILLI010000973.1:0-2681 GCA_044376155.1 Polyangiales bacterium | reverse complement strand
AGTGAACGAAGCCGCTGCGCGGCAGGCCTTTCCGCGTCCTGCGAGTTCGTGATCGCTGTGTCTCGACGCGCCGCTCCGTGCGCGTGACCTCGGCGCCAACTCTCTCGACGTCGTCGCGGGCGCGAGCCTCTCCCCGCCCGTCCACGGGCGTCGTCCTCGTGTCTGCACGTTCCTTCGTCGGTCCCCGACCTCATCGCGACCCTCGGATCGCGGGCCTCGATCCACGAGCACCCGCGCACCAGGAGGACCGCGATGGGACAGCTTCAGGACCGCATGATCGAAGACCTCACCCTGCGAGGCTGCGCGCCCAACACGAAGAGCGCCTACGTGCGCTGCGCCCGCGCCTTCGTCGCCTTCCATCGGCGCTCGCCGACCGAGCTGGGCGAGGAGCACGTGCGCGCGTGGTTGCTGCACCTGCTCAAGGAGAAGCGGCGCAGCCCACGCACAGTCAACGTACACATCTCCGCCCTCCGGACGCTCTTCACGGTCACCCTCCAACGCCCCGAGGTCATGGCCAACATCCGTCAGGTGCGGTCCCAACATCCACAGCCGACGATCCCCAGCGGGACGCAGGTCCGCGCGCTGCTCGACGCGGCCCCCTCGCTCAAGCACCGCGCGATGTTCATGCTCCTCTATGGCGCCGGGCTCCGCGTCTCGGAGGTGCTCGCGCTGACCACCGCGGACGTCGACAGCACGCGCATGGTCCTGCACATCCGGGACACGAAGAATCGTCATGACCGCATCGTGCGGCTGCCGCCCCCGGCGCTCGACGCGCTTCGAGCCTACTGGAAGGAGCTGCGCCCCACGGGTCCGGCGATCTTCCCGGGGCGCGGCGGTCGCGAGAGGCTCACGCGCGAAGCCGTGCAGCAGGCGGTCGCGCGCGCGGCCCGCAAGGCCGGGATCTCGTGCCGGGTCTATCCGCACCTGCTTCGCCACGCTTTCGCCACGCACATGCTGGAGCTCGGGGGCGACCTTCGCACCGTGCAGATCCTGCTCGGGCATCGGTCGCTGCAGAGCACCGCGCGCTACACCCACCTCACAGAGGCGCGACGCGAGAGCCTGCGCAGCCCGCTGGAGGCGCTCGACACCGAGGCAGGGCAGCGCCTCGGGTAGCGGCCCGTGGCCGACGGCGATGCGTGCATCGCACCCGCGCGGGTCACACCGACGCGGGTGCAGATGGGAGACATCGTGCGCGCCTACGGCGACGCGCTGCGGGCGACGTCTGCCCTGCGCAGCGAGCAGCACGAGGTCCTCGCTGCACTCGCGCGCTGCCGCACCGCCGCGCTCGGCGGACACCTCGCGGTGTGCGCCGGCTGCGGTCACAAGACGCCGGTCTACAACTCGTGCCGTAACCGCCACTGCCCGACGTGCCAGAACCTCGATGAGCACCGGTGGTTGGAGGCACGTCACGCGCGGATCCTCCCGACCCGCTACGTGCACGTGGTCTTCACGCTGCCCGAGGTGCTGCGCCCCATCGTGCGCGCCAACGCCCGCGTGCTCTACGCGATGCTCTTCGAGGCCGCGTCGCAGACGCTGCTGACCCTCGCGAAGGACCCACGGCGCCTCGGCGCGCTGCCCTCGATCACGATGGTGCTCCACACCTGGACGCGCGAGCTGCTCTTTCACCCGCACCTGCACGCGGTGGTGAGCGCGGGAGGTCTCTCGCCCGATGGCGCGCGATGGATCACGAAGAAGGGCGCGTACCTCTTCCCGGTGAAGGTGATGGCGAAGCTCTTCCGAGGGAAGTTTCGCGAACTGCTCGTCGCGGCGCTCACGAAGGGGACGGTCACGTTGCCCGAGGCGTGCGGCCCCAACGTGCTCGACGACCTGCGCAAGGCGCTGACAGGGACCAAGTGGGTGGTGTACGCGAAGGCGCCCTTCGGCGGCGCTGCGCAGGTGTACGCATACCTCGGGCGCTACACCCATCGCGTGGGGATCTCCAACGCCCGGCTGCGCACCGTGGACGCGCGGGGCGTGACCTTCGCGACGAAGAAGGGCCGGGAGATCGCGCTGCCCGGCGAGGAGTTTCTGCGGCGCTTCATGGAGCACGTGCTGCCCAAGGGCTTCACGCGGATCCGGCACTACGGGCTGCTCGCCGCGAGCCACGCGACGACGACCCTGGAGCGCGCGAGGGTGTTGCTCACACCGACGCCCACCGTCGCTCCGACGGCGGTGATCCCCACGGCCACGCCCGCGCCCTCGTCCTGGCAGGAGCGGTTGCAACGGATCAGCGGTCACGACGCGACGCGCTGCGCACACTGCGGGATGGGTCACGTCATGCGAGTGCCGCTTGTGGGGGGCGTGCCCGTCGCAGGGTGGGACACCTCGTGATGGGCATCGAGGAACGCACGCAGCCCCCGCCGTGGAACGCTCACACCCCACGAGGAATGTCGACGTCTGCGCGGCGTGTCGCCCACGCACGCGCGTTGATGACTCCGTGTGGCTCCGCCTGCACGGCGACGAGGGCGCTGCGGCCTCGGGGCGTGCTGCGGCGTCGTCCACGCGACCCGCGAGGTATCTCCGCGTCCGCTCGAAGGGCGACGCGACGGTCAATTTCCCCATAGTGCTCGGGCCGAGGTCGTGGAGGCTCCGCGGCTTCGTTCATCCGCGACTTGGTGACGCGCCACGAGGCCGACACGGCGGTCAGCGCTCGTCCTGCGTTGGCGCCTCACCAAATCGCT
>JBILLI010000974.1:0-2681 GCA_044376155.1 Polyangiales bacterium | reverse complement strand
GGCCCTGAACCGTCCTCACCACGCGTGCATCGGGCCGATGTCCACCACGTCGTAGCCCTTGCGCTGGAGCACCGCCGCCGCGCTGGCGCTGCGACCGCCGCTGCGGCAGTAGACCACCACCTTGCGGTCCTTCGGGATCTCGTTGAGGCGCTGCTCGATCTCGTGCACGGGGATGTTCTTCGCGCCCTGCACGTGCCCGGCGCGGAACTCGTCGTCGGTGCGCACGTCCACAAGGGTCGCGCCGTCACGAACGAGGGCGCGGTGATCCACGGCGGGGCGGGATGGGCTGAAGAGGTTCCACATGGGGTGTTGTTCCTTTCGGGGGGCGCCGCAGCGCCGTACGTCCATGAGAGCCCGACACCCCCGCGGGAGGGTTCGCGGATTCGTTTGACCGTGGCGCGCGCGCCCCGCCGACGCGTCGGCGCACCGCCCGATGCGCTCGAAAACGTCTTGAATTGCAGTGTTTTGTGAGTGGTCTCGGGCTTGCTCAAGGAGATCCCGTCCCCACCGGGAGGTCTCCCATGCGCGTTCTCACCTCGCTCCTCGTCGTCGCCGCCCTCGCCCCGCTCACCGCCTGCTACGTCGGCAACACCCCGCCCACGTCCCGCCGCGCCGACGCGGGCGCCGCCGTCGAGGACGCGTCGACTCCCAAGCCCGAGCCGGAAGACGCGGGCACGCCCGAGCCCGAGCCCAAGCCCGAGGACCGCTGCGCTTCCGACGACGAGTGCGGCGACGACGCGCGGTGTGTGCGCCCCGAAGGCGGGAGCGCCCGCTGCGTGCTCAACCCGCCGGCACCGGCCGACGCGGGCACCCCCGACGCCGGGGCGCCGCGGTGCGATCGCGAGTTCCTGTGCGGCGACAGTCAGTGCGGCCGCGCGCGGTCGCTCAACTGCGCGCCCGTGGACTGCGGCTCCTGCGGCGCGAACTACACCTGCCAGGAGGGCCTCGGGCGCTGCGAGTACAGCGGTCCGTTGTGGGCGCTGCGGGTGGTCTCGGCGCGCATCGAGCGCTGCGACACGAGCTGGGACTCGTGCCGCAACGTGGCCCCGCCCTTCTGCTCCCCGACCTTGCCCGACCCCTTCGTGCGGGTGAACGGCGTCGTCACCACCCCCGCGAGCAACCGCTGCGAGGGGACCTACAACCAGGAGGTCGGCGTGTTCGAAGAGCCCCGCCTCGCCGCAGGCCTCGTCGTCGAGCTCGAAGACGACGACTCCCCGTTCGCCGACGTCCGGTCGGGGGACGTGGTCTGTCGCGCGCTGCTCCGGCCCACCCCCGCCGAGCTCGCCGCGGGCACGAGGACCTTCACCTGCGCCGGGGGTTCGGTGACCTTCCGCTTCGAGCGTCGGCGCTGACACCACCTGCACCATGGCGCACTCTGTGCACGCGCCGCCAGGGTGGTCATCGGCGTGTCAGCGCGCCGCCACAGGAAGGCAATGGGTGCGATGCGCGTGTGGCGATCGCCTCGAAGAAGCCCCCGGGGCGGGGCGGCGTTCTGGTTGCGTTGGGCGGTTCTCGGCGCGGTGCTGGTGCTCTGGCCGCGCGCTGCCCTCGCGCAGTGCGACGGGGGGCCGTGCGTCGATGTGGCGGTGCCCGACGCGGGCGTGCGAACCGACGGGGGGAGCGGGCCGCGCTGCGGCGACGGGCTGTGCAACGGCGCCGAGACCTGCGGGACGTGCTCGGTGGACTGCGGCGTCTGCCCGATCCCCGACGCGGGGACCGGGCCGCGCTGCGGCGACGGGCTGTGCAACGGCGCCGAGACCTGCGGGACCTGCTCGGTGGACTGCGGCGTGTGTCCCGTCCCTGATGCGGGCACGGGCCCGCGCTGCGGTGACGGGCTGTGCAACGGTGCCGAGACCTGCGGGACCTGCTCGGTGGACTGCGGCGTGTGCCCGATCCCCGACGCGGGGAGCGGACCCCGCTGCGGCGATGGGCTGTGCAACGGCGCCGAGACCTGCGGCACCTGCGCGAGCGACTGCGGCGCCTGCCGCGTGTGCGGCGATGGCATGTGCAACGGCGCCGAGACCTGCAACACCTGCGCGCTCGACTGCGGCGGCTGCCTCTCCGATGCGGGCGTCGACGTGCCTCGCGCCGACGCGGTGACCGTGGACGTCTCGCGCACCGACGTGTCCCTCGACGTGGCCGCGCCACGCGATGTGGTCACGCCCCTGGACGCAGGCACGGTCGTCGACGTGGTCACGCCCGTGGACGGGTTCATCCCGCGTGACGTGGTCACATCCGTCGACGCCGCCGCTCCCATGGACACACCTGTGTTCACCGACGCGCGGGCCGACGCGACGGTGTCGTTCGACGTGCCCGGGCCCGTCGATGCGGGCGGGGCCGACGTGTCGGACGCGGGGTGCACGATGCCGCCGATGCGCCCGACCACCCCGCCGCCCCTGGAGGTGACCTACAGCTGGGACTCCCCGCCCTTCTTCGGGCTCGGGGTGTCGTACACCTTCGGGCTTTCGTTCAGCGCGATGAGCTCCGCGGGCATGGGGATGTGCACCGACACCCTCAGCGCCGGCGGCAGCGCGGAGATCTGCGGCAAGTGCTTCGGGCAGATCGCGTGCGTCGCGGCCTCGGTCTCGGGGTCGGGCGAGTGCACGATGCCGCAGGTGTGCCGCACGGCGCCGAACTTTGAGTGCGATCGCACTCGCGCGTGCTGCTCGGCCAACGCGGCC
>JBILLI010000231.1:0-10248 GCA_044376155.1 Polyangiales bacterium | reverse complement strand
TCTCCGCGCACGCGCCGAGCGCGCAGGTGCCGCTGGCGCAGGTCGCCGCGGCGTTGGCGAAGAAGCAGGGGCGCCCGCAGCCGCCGCAGTGGGTGGTGCTGGTGGTGGTGTTGGTCTCGCAGCCGTTGACCGCGTCGCCGTCGCAGTTGCCGAAGCCCATGTTGCACGTGCCGAGCAGACACACGCCGCCGGTGCACGACACCGCGCCGTTGGCCCGGGTGCAGGCGCTGCCGCAGGCGCCGCAGTTCGCGAGGCTGGTGGAGGTCTCGACCTCGCAGCCGTCGCCCGCGTTGCCGTTGCAGTCGGCGCGGCCGGTGGGGCAGGTGCCGAGGGCGGTGCCGCAGGTCGCCATGGTGCACACGGGCACGAGGCCCGGCGTGGTGGTGCTGCACACGTTGCCGCAGGTGCGGCAGTTGTTGACCGCGGTGTTGAGGTTGGTCTCGCAGCCGTTCTCGGCGATGCCGTCGCAGTTGCCGAAGCCCGAGTTGCACGCGCCGAGGGCGCAGCGGCCGCTGGCGCAGGTCGCCGACGCGTTGGGGAAGCTGCAGGTGTTGCCGCAGGCGCCGCAGTGCGTGGTGCTGGTGTTGGTGTTGGCCTCGCAGCCGTTGCCGTTGTTGTTGTCGCAGTTGGCGAAGCCCGCGTTGCAGGTGCCGAGGGCGCACGCGCTGGCCACGCAGTTCGCCGCGCTGTTGGCGAAGCGGCCCGAGCAGGTCGTGCCGCAGGCGTTGCAGTTCGCGGCGTCGTTGGTGAGGTCGCGGCAGGTGCCCGAGCAGGCCGTCTGGCCGGTCGGACACACCAGCGTGCAGACGCTGTTCACGCACGACTCACCCGCGCCGCAGACGCGGCCACATGCGTTGCAGTTGGCGCGGTCGTTGGCGAGGTCGCGGCAGGTGCCCGAGCACGCAGTCTGCCCCGGGCCGCAGTTTGTGCGGCACACGCGATCGGAGCACACCTGGCCGGGGCCGCAGGCGGTGCCACAGGTGCCGCAGTTGCCGTTGTCGGTGTTGAGGTCGACGCAGCGCCCGCTGCAGTTCACCTGGCCGGTGGGGCACACGAG
The DNA here is from genome assembly GCA_044376155.1 of Polyangiales bacterium. Taxonomy (GTDB): domain Bacteria; phylum Myxococcota_A; class Polyangia; order Polyangiales; genus JAWKRB01. The sequence goes on along the minus strand of JBILLI010000231.1, from coordinate 9,191 downwards.
CGTGCAGACGCTGTTGATGCACTGCTGGCCCGCCGCGCAGGCGCCGCCGCAGCGGCCGCAGTGCGAGGGGTTGTTGCGGGTGTCAATCTCGCAGCCGTCGCCCGCCATGTTGTTGCAGTTCGCGAAGCCCGCGTTGCACGAGGCGAGGGCGCAGGTGCCCGCGGTGCAGGTGGGCGTGGCGTTGGCGAAGCGCCCGCCGCAAGACATCCCGCAGGCGCCGCAGTGCGCGACGTCGCTCTGCGTGTTGGCCTCGCAGCCGTCCATCTGGTCGCCGTTGCAGTTGCGGAACGAGCCGGTGCACGCGCCGATGACGCAGGTGCCGGCGAGGCACTGCGAGGCGGCGTTGGAGAAGTTGCACGTGCGGCCGCAGGCGCCGCAGTTGTTCACCACCTGCGCGCCCATCGAGGTGCCCGAGACACCCGTGAAGGTGTTGGTCTCGCAGCCGTCGACCTCCATCCCGTTGCAGTCGCCGCTGCCCATGGGGCAGTCCGCGCGGCCTGTGCCGCACACGCCCATCTGGCACAGCGGCACGCGGCCCACCGGCGCCATGCAGCGGTTGCCGCACATCATGCAGTTGAGGGCGTCGGTGGCGAGGTTGGTCTCGCAGCCGTTGGCGGGGTTGCGGTCGCAGTCCGAGAAGCCCGCCATGCAGGTGAAGTCGCAGGTGCCCGCGCGGCACACGGCCACCGCGTTCGGGGGCGTGGCGCAGGCGCGGCCGCAACTGCCGCAGTGCATGGTGCTGGTCTGCGTGTTGACCTCGCAGCCGTTGGCCGCGGCCATGTCGCAGTTGGCGAAGTTCGCCGCGCACGCGCCCACCGCGCACATCCCCGCGTTGCACGCCGGGGTGGCAACGTTGGGCAACATCCGCGCGGCGCAGCTCGTGCCGCAGGTGCCGCAGTTCGTGGTGTCCATCGTGAGGTCGGTGCAGATGCCCTGCGCGCCGCCGCCGCAGCGGTTCTGCCCCGGCGGGCACACGCGCTCGCAGCTCGGCGCGCCGGCGTCGCCCGCGCCCGTGATGCAGTCGAAGCCCGACACACACGCGTTCCCGCAAGCGCCGCAGTTGTTCCGGTCGGTGACCAGCACACATGCGCCGTTGCAGAGTTGCTGCCCCGAGGGGCAGGCCTGGCACGTGCCGCTCACGCAGCTCAGCCCGTTGCCGCACCCGTTGGACGCAAGACCCGATGCGTCCAGACGAATGCCCGCGTCGAGGCGGCAGCACGGCGTACCGGTGATGCCGCACGCGCCCGCGTCGCGTTCCGTCGGATGCTCGATCGAACAGCCCAGCACGAAGAGCGCCAGGGCGACTCCCAATCTGCCGAAGAAGGACCTCATCGGCCGCATCGTACCAGCATTCGTCGCGTTCGGGTGGGCGCGCGACAGGCCGCCGCGCAGCGGTGCAAAAGTCTCGCAATGTTCGTGGCGCTTGGGCATCATCTCCCGTCATGCAAGATACGAGGCGGGTGTTTCGGAGCGGGGGGCGCGCGGCCATCGTCGCGGCGACCCTCGCCGTACTGGTGGGCGCTCCGAGGGAGGCCCATGCGCAGTTCGTGCGGCGGCTGTACGTCGAGGTCGACGGCACCGTCGGCACGATGCTGTCGGCGCCGCAGAGCAGCGACTACGGGCTGGGCTTCGGCGTGGCGGGCCGTGCGGGCGTGCGCGTCGCCGGGCCCCTGGGCATTCACTTCGTGGGCGCGTACCACCGCTGGGGAGAGGCCGGCACGCGCGGTCTCGGCCCGGGCTCGCTGACCACGCTCGGCGGCGGCTTTCGCCTCATGCCCCTGATCTCGCGCTCCCTCGGCGGCCCCATCGTGGACCTCGAGGCCTCGGTGGCGCTGACCGGCGGCAACACCCTCACGCGCTTCCACGCCGGCGCGGGCGTGGGCTGGCTCTTCAACATCGGCGAGTGGTTCGCCCTCGGCCCCGTGGTGCGCGGCGGCGCGGTGTTCGGCACCGACGTCGACAATGCGGTCTCGCGCGGTACGGCGTTCTACTGGGAGGCGGGCCTGGCCTTCGCGATCCCGCACGGGCGCGAGCTGCCGCCGCTCGACACCGACGGCGACGGGATCATGGACCCCGACGACCGCTGCCCGTCGGAGGCCGAGAACCGCAACAACTTCGAGGACACCGACGGCTGCCCCGACGACCCCGACTCCGACTCCGACGGCGTGCGCGACAGCGTCGACCGCTGCCCCGCGCAGCCGGAGACCCGCAACGGATTCGAGGACACCGACGGCTGCCCCGACGACCCCGACACCGACGCCGACGGCGTGCGCGACAGCGCCGACCGCTGCGTGCGCGAGCCCGAAGACCGGGACAACTACCAGGACGAAGACGGCTGCCCCGACCCCGACAACGACGGCGACACGATCCTCGACACCGCCGACCGCTGTCGCGACCAGCCCGAGACCGTCAACAACTTCGAAGACACCGACGGCTGCCCCGACACCGCGCCCCCCGCGGCGGTCGTGGTCGAGAGCCGCATCACGATCAACCAGCGCGTGCAGTTCGAGTACAACCGCGCGGTGCTCCTGCCGGAGTCGTCGGCGATCCTCGACGCGGTGGTGACCACCCTGCGCGACCACCCCGAGATCCGCCGCATGCGGGTCGAGGGACACGCCGACGACCAGGGCAGCGCGGGCCACAACATGTCCCTGTCGCGCAGCCGCGCGCGGGCGGTGCAGCGCTACCTCCAGCAGCACGGCATCGCGCGCAACCGCGTCGACTTCGAGGGCTTCGGCTCCACCCGCCCCATCACGCCCGGCGACACCCCCGAGGCGCACGCGTCGAACCGCCGCGTGGAGTTCGTGATCACCGACCCCGTGGGCGGCGCCACCAGCACCACCGTCACCCCGGCCGCGACCCCCGCCGCTGAGGAGCCCGCCCCGGGCGGTCGCCGTCGCCACCGCCGCCACCGCCGCCACTGACCCACCGCCGCCGGCTGGCGCGGTCACCCCCGCGCCGCCGACCCCGCCTCCGACACCCCCAACAACATGAGCGGCTCCTCGGAGCGCTCGAAGCGCACGCGTTGACCGATCTCCACGGTGAGCGCGGTGCGCGGCCCGTCGAGGTAGACCTTCGCCTCGCGCATCTTGTTGGCGACCTCGAAGACCTGCCCCTGCCGCAGCACGCCGCCGAGGCACACGGCGCGCTCGCCAGGGGCGGCGTAGGGCTCGCGCACGACGTACTGCAGCTTGCGCGAGCGCAGCGGGAGCACCCTGCCCCCCGCGCTGTGAATCGCCGCGGTGGACCCCGTGGCCGTCGACACCCAGATGCCGGACGAGCGCTGCTCCTCGGTGTGGTCGCCCACGGTGAGCAGGTAGCGCGAGGTGTTCGCGGGGTGGGCGTGGGCGAAGAGCGCGTCGTTGAGCACCCGCGCGTGTTGCACCACGCCGTCGACGCGCACGGCCATGCGCGCGAGGGCGAGCGCCCGCACGCGTCCCGCGAGGGCGGCCTCGAGGTGCGCACGCACCCCGCCCATGCGCGCGCTGCAGAGGTACCCCACCGAGTCCATGGGGGCGCTGTTCACCCCGAGCATCGGGATGCTCCCGACGGAGTGGCTCACCGAGAGCAGGGTGCCGTCGCCGCCGACGGTGATCACCAGGTCGACGTCGGTGACCTCGCCCACGCGGTCGCGCATGCGGAGGTTGAAGCGCACGCCGAGGGCGTCGAGGGCGATCTGCACCTCCTCCAGCGTGCGGCCGTGGTGCTCGTCGGCGCGCATCATCCGCGCGACGGTGGGGTCCTTGCGGGCGAGGAGGTCCTTCACCCGCTGGCTGCCGTGCTGTCGCACGTAGAGGTCGTAGGCGCTGCGCTTGGCGATCAGCAGCACGCGGCGGAGGGCGATGGCCAATCAGCGCTCCGTGGTGGAGAGGGCGTCGCGAAAGCGCCGCAGCGCCAGCTCGGTCTTGGCGTCTTCGATGCGCCCGTCGGCGCAGCGCCGCAGGCACTCGGAGAGGGGCAGCCATTGGACCGCGGCGCCCTCCTCCAGCGCGCCGTCGCCGAGGGCCACCACGTCGGCGCGGTGGTCCGGCACGCGCACCGAGAACGCGTGGATCTTCTCGGCCATGAGCCCCGGCGACAAGAACACCGGCGCGCCGAGTCGCGTGAAGGCCTCGGCGGGGAGGGTGAATCCCGTCTCCTCTTCGGTCTCGCGCGCCGCGCATGCGACCACGCCCGCCTCGCCCTGCTCGTGCGGCTCGATGAGCCCCGCGGGGAGCTCCCACAGCGACAGCGACGATGAGACGTCGGGCACCGCGAGCGCGCGGCCGCGCCGCAACAGGAGCGGCGGGCGGAGCTGCGCGCGCACACACACCAGGGGATCGCCCGGGGCCTCGGCGTTCTCGGCGTGCATCAGCACCACCACGGCGTCGAGCGCCGCGCGATCGGCCACGTCGTAGGGAAAGGGCGCGCTCGCCTCGCCGCCCGCCGCGTGGGTGCGCAGCCGCAGCCGGCGGACCTTGATGAAGCCCCGGTCGCTGGGCGTCTCGCTCGCGCGGTCTTCGAGGATCTCGATGTCGATGGCCATCGCGGGGAGGATACCCCGCGCGGGCCTCAAGGGAACATCGCCGGCGCGCGGAGGCCCTCGGCTTCGTCCCAGCCGACGGCGACGTTGAGGCACTGAATCGCCTGCCCCGCCGCGCCCTTCACGAGGTTGTCGATCGCGCAGCTCGCCACGACGCGGTTCGCCCGCGCGTCGACGGCGTAGGCCACGTGGGCGCGGTTGCTCCCGCGCACCCAGAGGGTGTCGGGGTTCACCCCGGGGTCGAGCACGGCCACCGACGCGGAGCCCGCGAAGAAGCGCCGCGCGCACTCGGTGAGCTCCTCGGCGCGGAGCCCTCGGGTGGGCGTGGCGTACTGCGTGGAGAGGATCCCGCGCGTCATGGGCAGCAGCGTCGGCGTGAAGGTGATCGTCACCGCGCGGCCGCTGACCTCTCCCAGGGTCTGCTCCATCTCCGGCGTGTGGCGGTGCGAGCCGGCGATCTTGTAGTTGCGCACGCCCTCGGCGGTCTCGGGGAGGTGTGTGCTCGCCGCGGGGGTGCGGCCCGCGCCGCTGACGCCCGACATCGCGTGCACGATGATCCCGTCGGCGTGCAGCAGGCCCTCGCGCAGCAGCGGGATCAGCGGCAGGGTCGACGCCGTGGGGTAACACCCCGGCACCGCCACGAGCTTCGCGCCGCGGAGCGCCTCGCGGTGCAGCTCCACGAGCCCGTAGACCGCCCCGCCGAGGAGCTCCGGCGCGCCGTGGGCCTGCCCGTACCACTGCGCGTAGGTCGCAGGGTCGCGCAGGCGAAAGTCGGCCGAGAGGTCGAGCACGAGGAGCCCCCGCTCGCGCAGCGCGCGCACCGCGGGGATCGACGCGCCGTGGGGCAGCGCGCAGAACGCCACGTCGGCGCGCGACGCGAGGAGGTCGGGGTCGAAGGGCTCGATGGGCAGCTCACAGATCCCCGTGAGCGCGGGCAGCATCGCGCTCGCGCGGGGCGTGAGCTTCTCGCGGGCCGCGAGGGCGGTGACCTGCACGCGCGGGTGCGAGAGCAGCAGGCGCAGGAGCTCCGCGCCCGTGTAGCCCGTGGCGCCGACGACGGCGACGCGGAGTCGTTCGGGGACAACCATCACGGTGCCTGTGTGTGCGAGAGGAGGGTGAAGGGAGGGTCGAGGCAGCGAGGCGGCGGGGCTCAGCGCTTGGAGTACTGGAAGCGCTTGCGGGCGCCGGGCTGGCCGTACTTCTTGCGCTCCTTCTTGCGGGCGTCGCGGGTGAGCAGACCCGCGCGCTTGAGGGGCGTGCGACGCTCGGCGTTCTCGCCGCCGGTGAGGGCGCGGGCGATGCCGAAGCGCACCGCGTCGGCCTGGGCCGCGAGGCCGCCGCCGGCCACGTTGGCCACCACGTCGTAGCGGCCCACGACCTCCACGATCTCGAACGGCTGCAGGATCAGCAGCTGCGAGGCGGGGCGGGGGAAGTACTGGTCATAGGGCCGGTTGTTCACGAGGATGTTCCCCGTGCCCGGACGCAGGATCACGCGCGCGACGGCGGTCTTGCGCTTGCCGGTGGCGAAAGTTCGATCGGTCAGCGTGGGCATCTGAATGGGTCCTCGATCAGAAGTCGGACGGGAGGGACTTGGGCTGCTGGGCGGCGTGCGGATGCTCGGTGCCAGCGTACACCTTGAGCTTCTTGATCATCGCGCGCCCGAGGGGACCCTTGGGCAGCATCCCGTGCACCGCGTGCTCGATGGGGTGCGTCGGGTCGTGCTGGAGCATCACGCTCGCGGTGCGACGGCGGAGGCCGCCGGAGAAGCCGGAGAAGCGGTAGTACTCCTTCTTCAGCAACTTGTTGCCGGTGAAGGCCACCTTCTCGGCGTTCACGACCACCACGAAGTCGCCGGTGTCGATGTGCGGGGTAAAGGTCGGCTTGTGCTTGCCGCGGAGCACGCGGGCGATGTCGCTGGCCAGACGGCCGACGGGCTTGTTCGCCGCGTCGACGATGAACCACGATCGCTCGATCTCAGAGGGGCTGGCGGTGTAGGTGCCTTGCATGGAATCGCTACCTTCTTACTGAATGACAGGGTACCGAGGCGCTGGCGCCACCGCCGTCGGGAGCGCGGGAGACTACAGAAGACCTCCGCGCTGTCAAGGCTGGGCGCCCCGCTCCGAGGGTGATCAGAACGCGATGCTGAGCGATCCGCCACGCAGCCCGGCGGTGACCTGCACCGTCTCGGTGCGGGGTCGCCCGACGAGGATCATCACCACCCCGGCCACGGCGAGCACGCCGCCGCCGATGAGCAGGCCGTTGGTGGCGCCGGCGAGGGTGTCGACGTCGCTGCGGCGGTTGAGGTCTGCCTGGTTGCTGCAGACCCCGCCGGGGCAGCGGGTCTCGAGGTCGGAGTAGGCGCCGCTCGCCATGACCCCGGTGATGATCCCGCCGATGAGGGCCGCGCCGCCGACGCCCGCGAGCGCGAAGCCCACGGTGCGCAGCGGGCTCGGGTGCACCACGGTGCGGGTCATCACGGGCGGCGGCGCCTCCACCGTGACCGTCGGGCGCGGCGCCTCAAACGAGAACGCGACCGATTCGGTGGCGCCGGCGGTCACCCGCACGGTGCGCTGCACGTCGGTGAATCCCGCGCGCCGCGCGGTGATGAGGTGCTCGCCGGCGGGCGCGAACTGCGGCTCCGCGAGGGCGTCGACGGAGAGGCCGCGGCCGTCGATCTCCACCACCATCCCAGGGCCGCCGTTGGTGATCTGGAACTGCACCCGCCCGAGCAGGCCCTCGATGCGCGGGAGCTCCCGCGCGCCCTCGGCCACGGCGTCGCGAAAGGGCTGCGGCGCGTCGGCGGGGAGCTGCTCGCGCGACAACCGACGCCAGGTCTCGCGCGCCTCGAGCAGCCGCGCAGGCGTGGCGCGCTCGAAGGCGAGGGCGAGGAAGCGCAGGTGCACCGGTGCGTGAAACGCCTGCTCCGCGGCTTGAAAGCGCTCGATGGCGGTGGTGAAGTCGTTGCGGTTGAACGCGTTGATGCCTTGCAACGCGAGCTCCCGGGCGCGGTCGCGATCGGCCTGACTGGCCGCAGCAGGCTGGGCGCTCACAACGGGGGCGGCGCTCGTCACGGCGAGCAGCAACGGGAGCACGAAGGCGATGGGTGCGCGGTGGGTCACGGGGACGTCATTCCTCCCAATAGGGACGAGCCGTTGTAGCGAGGGCGGCTGCGGACGGGAAGTCCCTGCCGGGGGATCAGTACCCGAGGGGGTTGCTGGTGGTCGTCGGGCGCTCGCGGTGGCGGGGCGTGCGGGGCGCGCGGGGCGTGCGGGGCGTGCGCGTGCGCGGCTCGGCGGCGGCGGGAGGGGTCTCGGTCGGCGCGGGGGCCGCGACGGCGGTGGGCGGCGTCTCGACCGCGGCAGGGGGGGCTACGGCGGCGGCGACGACACCCGCGTCGACGGTCGCGGTCGGGGTCGCGGTCGCGCCGGCGTCGACGGTCGTCGCAGGTTCGGCGGCGAGGCTCGCGTCGGCGACCACGGAGGGCTGCGCGGCGCCGGCGTCGACGACCGCGGGCTCGGGCGTCGGCACGGGCGGCGTCACCGTGACGTGCGTCGGCGTCGGCGGACGCGGGGCCGACTCGCCGCCCACATTGAACGCCGCGGCGATGCCGACGCCGGCGATGAGCACCGCCGCGGCGGCCGCGGGCAGGAGCCATTTCGGGCGCGACGCCTTCGGCGCCGCGGGCTCGGGCGTCGGGTTCGACGCGCTGGACCACGCCATCGAGGTGCTCACCCCCGCGCGTTGCCCGCTGCTCGCCCCCAGGTCACCGCCGTTCTGCGGCATGGGCGGCAGATGCATCGGCGGGTCGATGGGCGCGGTGTTCTGCACCACGTCGGGGTTGCCCATCGGCGGCGGGGAGGCGGCGAAGGCCTCCATCGAGAGCGTGCGCGGCGGCGGAAACGCGCCCGACTGCGACGCCGGGGGCGCGGGGATGGGAAAGGCCTCCATGGCCATCGTGGCCGGGGCGCTCGGCGACGCGGGCCCGCCGTTGGGCGGTGCCACGGGCGGACCGAAGGGCGAGGGGTTCCCCGTGGGCGCCATGGTCGGCGCGCGCATCTTCCCCGCGAGGGGGTTGCCCTGCGGCGGCGTGGGCTGCCGCTGGTGCAGCGGGCCCGCGTTGGGGCGGTTGGCCTGGGCGGCGGTCGGGTTGCTCCCCGTCTGGCTCCCCGCGGCCTTCACCGCCGGTTGCGCCACGCGGGTCTCGCCCTCGTCGTCTTCGTCGGCCGCGAAGGTCGGGAGCACCTTCGGGGCCGCGCCGCCTTCGAGCACCGTGAGCGCGTTGCGGAGCTCCAACAGCATCGCGCTGGCGTCGGGGAAGCGCGACTCGCGCTCGTAGGAGAGGGCGCGGTCGATGATCCGCGCGACCTCGTCGCTCACGTCGGGCGCGACGCTCTTCAGCGAGCGCGCCGACTGCGTGGCGACCAGCACGATCATCTCCTGCGTGGACTCCCCCGCGTGCGGCGTGGTGCCCGAGAGCATCGCGAACATCGTCGCGCCCACGGCGTACACGTCGGTCTGCGGGCCCACGGAGTTCATCTTCCCGAGGGCCTGCTCGGGGGCCATGTACGCCGGGCTGCCCACCACCATGCCGGTGCGGGTCTGCGAGACGTTGGAGCCGTCGTTGATGCGCGCGATGCCGAAGTCCAGCACCCGCACCGTGTCCTCGGGG
>JBILLI010000972.1:0-2684 GCA_044376155.1 Polyangiales bacterium | reverse complement strand
CCGCGTCGAGGTACCCGAGACGCGCGCGCACCTCGGCCACGATGCGGTCGGTGGGCTCATCGAGGCTGGCCACGGTCTCCAGCCGCGCGGCGAGCTCGCGCACGGGCAGGGCGTTCGCGTCGATCAGCGAGAGCCCCGCCACGCGGTAGCGCCGCACCTCGGGCCGCAGCCGCGAGCCGCCGCAGGTCGCGCAGGTCGCGTAGCGGCGAAAGCGCGAGAGAAAGACCCGCACGTGCATCTGGTAGGTCTTGGTCTCGAGCCACTGGAACCACCGCCGCACCCCGTCGAAGCCGTCGGTGCCTTCGAGGATCCATGCGCGGTGCTCGGGCTTCATCGCCGACCACGGCACCGCCATCGGCACCTTGCGCTTCGCCGCCCAGGCCTTGAGCTGCTTGCGCTCCCACTCCGTGGCCTTGCCCGTCCAGGGCTTGATCGCGCCCTCTTCGAGCGTGCGCTCGGGGTCGGGCACGACCTTCTCGAAATCGATGTCGATGGTGCGACCGAAGCCCCGGCACTCCCCGCACGCCCCCGTCGGGCTGTGGAACGAGAAGAGCCCGGGCGTGGGCTCGGGGTACTCGCGCTCGCACGCCGCGCACTGCAGCCCGCGGGCGAAGCGCTTGACCTCGCCCCGGTCGACGAGGTGTACGTCGGCCCGCACGCCCCGCTGCATCGCCGTCGCCACCGCCTCCGACACGCGCCCGCGCTCCACCGCGCGGAGCGCGAGCCGGTCGACGATGACGTCGAGGCCGCCGTGTCGCAGCGCCTCGGAGGGAGGCACCTCATCGAGGTCGCGCGCCGCGCCGTCGACGAGCACGCGCCGGTAGCCCTCCTCCAGCAGGCGCTCGCGCACGCCGAGGAATCGCGCGGCGTCGTCGACCCGGGCGCGATAGGTCAGCACCGCGCGGGCGCCCTCGGGCTCGGACAAGAGGGCGTCAACCGCCTCGGCGACGCTGCCGCGGCGCACCTCACGGCCGCAGCCTTCGCAGTCGATGACCGAGGCGCGCGCCCACAGGATCCGGAGGTAGTCCGCGAGCTCGGTCATCGTGCCCACGGTGGAGCGCGAGGTGCGCACGGGCGCGCCGCGGTCCACGGCGATGGCCGGCGGCACCGGGTCGAGGGAGCCCACGGGCGGGCGGTCTCGCCGCTCCAGAAACTGCCGCGCGTAGGCCGAGAAGCTCTCCACGAAGCGGCGCTGCCCCTCGGCGTACAGGGTGTCGAGGCAGAGCGAGCTCTTGCCGGCGCCCGAAACTCCCGCCACCACCGTGAGCTCCCCGGGGCGCAGCTCGAGGTCCACGTGCTGAAGGTTGTGCGTCGTCGCGTCTCGAAGGCGGGTGGGTTCCATGGCGCTCGTGGGCTCGTGACGGGAGGGCGCCGGGTCGCTGCGCCACGGAGCCCGACATGCTAGGCGTACCGACGTGCGGCGCTTCGCAACCTCTGTTCTGGTGGGATGCTTCGCCGCGGCGGTGGCGCACGCGCAGAACGTGCCGGGGCCCCCGAGGGCAACGCCTGCGGGCGGGCAGAATGTACGTCCGTTCAGTACCCCTGTCGATCCCCTCGCCCGTGCGCGGCAGGCCCTCGACGCGGGTCGCGGGGCCGACGCGCTGACGGCCCTCGCCCCGCTCCGGGGACGCGCGGCGCGAAGCCCCGAGGCCCTCGCCCTCCGCGCCGCGGCGCGCTTCGCGGGGATGGACCTCCCGTTGGAGCCCGACGGCGCGCGCTCGGCCACCGCCGCGCAGCGCCGAGATCTCCTGGCCTCGGCGGTAACCCTCACGCGGTGGACCACCGCCCACCCCGATGACGCGCTGGTGCTGCTCACGCTCGGCCGCGCGCAGCTCGTGCTGAACGCGTTGGACCTCGCCGAGCGGGCGTTTGACGGTGCGACCCGCGCCCGTCCGGCAGACGCCCGGGGGTGGAACGACCGCGCGATGGTCCTTGTGGCGCAGCGACGTCTCGCCGACGCGGAGCACTGCCTCGTCGAAGCGACGCGCTGGGCCGACCGTGACCCTGATCCGTGGAGCAACCTCGGCGCGGTTCGCCTCGCCCGGGGAGACGCGCGGGGCGCCGCCGAGGCGTTTCAGCACGCGATCGAACGCTCGGCCGAGACCGCCCGGCACCACTCCGACCTCGGGTCGGCGAGACTCGCGCAGGGCGAGACCGCGGGGGCCATTCGCGCCTACCAACGCGCCAGCGAGCTCGCGCCGGCGGACGGAGTGATCCTCTCGAACCTCGGGTTCTCGCTCTCCCTCGCCGACCGCCTCGACGAGGCCGCGGCGACGCTGCGGCGCGCGGTCGAGCTCGCGCCCCGGAGCGTGAGCGCGTGGAACAACCTCGGCGCGGTGCTCGCGCGGCGCGGCGAGCGGGACGAGGCGCGGCGGTGCTTCGAGCACGCGCTCGGCCTCGACGGCGCCGACCCTCGCGCCCGCGCGAACCTCGACGCGCTCTGACTCAGCCGCTGCGCGGGTCCCGTCGGCGCGCGGAGGTCGGGGCGAGCTCCACCGCCGCGCGGTCAGGCACGGCCCCTTGCGTGCCTCTCGCGCTCCCCACGCCAACGACAGCGGAAGCGCCCGTCGTACGAACCGTCGCGCGGTTGCTCGCCGCGCGCATCGGCGATGGGATCAACCGCCGTCCTTCGAGGGCCGATGCCGCCGCCTCGACCAGTTGGAGCCACGCGCCCCGCGCGCTCG
>JBILLI010000230.1:0-10264 GCA_044376155.1 Polyangiales bacterium | reverse complement strand
CCAACGACACACCCATCACCGACGACACACCCATCACCGACGACACACCCATCACCGACGACACACCCATCGCCAACGACACACCCATCCCCGAGGATGTCCCCGTCGTCAGCGATGTCCCCGTCACCGAGGACGTCCCCGTCGCCGAAGACGTCCCGGCCCCGAACGATGTGCCGGTCGCCGAGGACGTCCCCGCGGTGATCGACGCCGGGTCGCCCGTCGACGTCGTCACCGCGCCCGACGTCCCGGGGATGGACGTGGTCGCCGCGCCCGATGTCCCCCGCACGGACGTCGTCGCGCCCATGGACGTGGTCACCGCGCCTGACGTCCCCCGCGCCGATGTGGTCGACGCGGCCTTCGACGCCGGGCCTCCGCCCTCTCCGCGCGTGACGCTGCGCAACGCCAGCGCGAGCTTCTCGCAGCCGACGTACACCGTTGACGAGGCCATCAACGGCGTCGTGCCCACGCAGTCGGTGAACGACGGGTGGGCCGTCTCCAACAACGGCGCCACCGCGGCGCAGAGCGCGGTGTTCGAGTTCGCCGAAGACTCTCCCGGGTACAGCAACGGCACCGAGCTCACCGTCACGCTGCACTTCTCCAGCCTCGCGGCGTTTCACCTCGGCGCCTTCGCCCTCTCGGTCACCACCGCGACGCGCGACACCTTCGCCGACGGCATGAGCAGCAACGGACAGCTCGGCGCGCCCTCCCAGTGGACCCGCCTCACGCCCGTGCTCGCGCAGACCACCGTGGGCTCGCTCACCGTGCGCCCCGACGGCTCGGTGCGCGCGATGAGCACGGGCAACGGCGCGGTGCGCTACACCCTCACGCTGCGCACGCCCCTCGCGCGCATCACGGGCATTCGCCTCGACGCGCTCGAAGACAGCGGGCTGCCCACCAACGGCCCCGGCACCCAGTCGGATGGGAACTTCGTGCTGAGCGAGATCCAGGTGGACCAGCGCGCCCCCGCGGCCCCCGCGCCCATCACCCTGTCGATGGGCACCGCCGCGGCCACGTTCTCGCAGAGCGGGTACACGGTCGGGCGGGCCTTCGATGGGAGCAACACCGCCGCGGGCTGGGCCATCGAGCGCGACAACGGCACCACCTCCGCCGAGACCGCCGCGGTGGAGTTCGCCGCCGACACCTATCCCTACCCCGGCGGGACCTCCCTCGAGGTCACGCTCGCGCAGCTCCTCGGGAGCAGCCATCGCCTCGGTCGCTTTCGCCTCGCGGTGACCAACGCGCCCCGCAGCGCCTTCGCCGACGGCGTGGCCATCAACGGCAACGTGGGCGCGCCGGAGATCTGGTCCGTCGCCCGCGTCGAGAGCGCGATCTCTGACAATGGGATCACCCTCACGCCGCAGGGCGACGGCTCCGTGCTGCCCTCGGGCAGCGCCTCGACCGCGACGTACACCGTGCGCATCACCACACCCCTGCGCGGACTCACCGGCATTCGCCTGGAGGCCCTGGAGACCCCGGGGCTCCCCACCAACGGCCCGGGCGCGTCGAGCAGCGGGAACTTCTCCGTCAGCGAGTGTCGCGTCGCCGTCGGCCCCATCCCCCCGAGCTGATCCCGCGCCGCGCGCATCGGTCGCGCACGCGCCGCGCGTGTCCGATCGACCGGACACCCCGCGCCCCAACGTGTCTCCCCGCGCGCACGCCGCGGACCTGGGTTTCGCGGGAATTCCCGCGCGGCACGGGCGCTGCGATGGGTGTCTTGCATGAACACCCGCAAGACCCTCTCCCTCGCCGCTCTCTCCCTCGCGCTCGGTTGCGTCGGCGCACCCGACGCCGCGGACCTCGAAGAGGTCGCCCAGACCCAGCACGCGCTCACCTACACGGTCACGCCGGTGAGCCCGCTGATCAACCCGAGCCCCCTCCAGATCGCCCGCGCGACCCTCACGGGCTTCACCCCCGCCAGCGCCGTCGCGGGCACGCGGATCTCCCTGCGCGGCACGGCCTTCGAGCGCAACCGCTACGGCCGACTGACCCTCAACGGGCTGGGCTACACGATCTCCTTCGCGGGGGTCAACGGCGCGCGCGTCGCGGCGGTGAATCCGGTGATGGTGTCGTCCACCGAGATCACCGTGACCGTGCCCAACGGCGCGGCCACCGGGCGCGTGCGGCTCGCCGACGCCCTCGGGAGCTTCTCCGAGAGCCCCGCGGACTTCGTGATCCCGCTGCCCCCGCCGCCCCCCGCGCCGACGCGCGTGCGGGTGACCAACAACAACCAGTACGACATCGTGTCGCTCATCGTGAACGGCGCGCAGGTGCGCTCCTGCGCGAACCCGCTCGCCCCCGGCGCGTCGGTGGACGTGAACGTCATGCCGGGAGGCTTCGCCGTGGGCGCGGTGCTGGGCTTCTGCACCCAGGGCGCGCCCGTGAGCATTCCGCCCTCGCACCTGGAGTTCAACAGCACCGTGGCCAACGGCGTGACCTTCACGGTGAACACCAACCCCTTCACCCTCGGCGAGCTGCTCACCAACTGGGGCTTCAACTCGGGAGAGTGGGCGTCCGGGCTCTACACCGACGCACAGGGCAACTTTCGCCAGAACACCCTGGCCTTCGACAGCCTCGCGCGCTGGACAGGGTTCGACCGAGGCGCCCGCTGGGGCAACGGGCAGGCGCTGCTGGTCTCGTGGCCCAACCGCGCGAACTGCGTGAGCTTTCGCCTCGGCGCCGCCTACGCGGTGACCCAGACCTGCCTCCCCTTCTCGAACTTCACCCAGGATGGGATCCCCCACGTGCGTCGGTGATCCGTTCTGAAACAGAACCTTGGAGGAAGGGGTCAAGTCGGTAAGATCCCCCGCCGTTCATGCCGCACGATGTTCGCGACGCCCTCCCGAATTCTCCTCGTTGATCCCAGCGATCGGTCACGCGCGCTGATGAGCTCGCGGCTGCGCATGCAGGGCTACGTCGTCGAGGAGGTGGCCGACCCGCTGTTGGGGGCGAAGCGCGCGCTGGAGTCTCCGCCCGCGGCCGTGGTCTCGGACCTCTGGATGTCGGGCATCTCGGGCGCGCAGCTCTGTCGCTTGATGAAGGCCGAGGCGGCGACGTGCATGGTGCCCGTGGTGCTCCTCGGTCCGGCCTCGCAGCGGGATCGCTACTGGGCCGAGCGGGCGGGCGCCGCGGAGCACGTGGTGAAGGGCCGCGTGGGGGACCTCATGCGGGCGCTGCGACGGGCGGTGCGCCCGGGCGTCTCCGCGGGCTTCTTCACCGTGCTCTCTGACAGCATCTCCGTGCAGGACCGCATCGCGCAGCACCTCGACGAGGCGCTCTTTCGCTCGGTGGTGGCCTCCGAGGTCCGCGCGCTCAGCGCGAGCATGGAGTTCGACCGCCTCTTCGACCTGCTCTCACAGTTCGTGAGCCGCGTGGCCTCGTACCGCTGGCTCGCGCTGGAGACCTTTCACCCCCACCGCGTCGCGGTGCACACCTCCCCCTCGGCCACGCGCACCGCGCAGGACGAGGTGCGCGCGCTCTTCAACCTCGATGAGCACACCCGCTGGATCTCCATCGAAGACGACGACGCCTGGGACGAGGCCGCCCGCGCCGCGCCCTGCATCGCCGACGTGAGCCTCGGGGAGACCCCGCTGGGGCGCGTGGCCATGTGCCCGCGCGGCGAGGCCACGCGGTGGGACGAGTCCCTGGTGGAGATCCTCGGCGTGGAGCTCGCGTCGCCCCTGCGCATCGTCTCGCTGGTCGAAGAGACCCGCCGCATGGCCCGGATCGACCCGCTCACGGGGCTCTTGAACCGCCGCTCGGCGATGGAGCAGCTCGACGCCCTGCCCCCCCCGGCCCCGTTCTGCGCCGCCTACGCCGCGCTGCTCGACGTGGACCACTTCAAGCAGATCAACGACCGCTACGGCCACGCCACGGGGGACCGCTGCCTCGTAGCCCTCGGCGCGCTGCTCTCGCACTACGACGACGACGCCCTCAAGGCCCGCTGGGGCGGCGAGGAGTTCCTCTTGATCTTCGCCGCCGAGAGCGACGCGCGGGCCATGGCGCACATGGACCGCCTGCGCGCCGAGATCGCCGAGATCCCCTTGTCGCACAACGGCATCGGCGTGCCCATCACCGCGAGCCTGGGCGTCGCGCGACGGTGCCCCGGCGACTCCCTCGACGTGTGGATCGACCGCGCCGACCAGGCGATGTACCGCGCCAAGGTCGGCGGTCGAGACCGGGTGATGCTGTCAGAAGAAGAGCCCGCCGCGAAGGCGGCGTAGCGCAGAAGGGATCAGTCGCGCGAGCGGTCGACGCCGATGCGCGCGACCCAGAGACACACGGTGACGTTGGCCAGCACCCACCCCGCGTAGAGGATCCCCCCCAGCGGCGCATACGCCGTGCCCATCACCAGTTCGGTGAGCAGGTAGGCCGCCGTGCCCATCGCGAAGCCCGCCACGGGGCCGCGCAGAAAGCCCCGCCCGAAGCCCACGCCCACCAGCGCGAGGACCACCCCCGCGTTGGCGAAGGCCAGCCAGCGGTGCCACCCCATCCCGAGGAGCACGGTGTCCCACTCCGCGATGGGGCGCATGAGGAGGTCCACGCCCTCGACGTAGTGACCGACGAAGCCCGGGAGCCAGAACGACCCGACGCCCATGAGGTACGCGGGGATCAGCCACGACCACGAGAAGCGCCCCTTGCGCGACTTCACCCACAGCGCGAGGCCCAGCGCGAGCAGGGCCAGGGTCAAGCCCCGGGCCGCCGCGCGGTGCTGCAACACCGCGTCGGCCGCCTGCGACCCGCTCACAATCCCCGCGCCGTAGAGCTCGGGGTTGTTGCCCCCGTGCGCCGGCGCGCTGGCCGTGGACTTCAGCGCCCGCTCCACCGCGTCGGGGTCGGTGATGCCCAGCGAGACGATGAGCGCGGCCACGCCCGCGGCGTGCGGCGCGGCCATGGAGGTGCCCGAGAACGCCGCGTACTGCTCGCAGCGGTTGCGGCCGCGGTCGCAGATGGTCTGCTGCAGAATCCGCACGCCCGGCGCGGCGACGTCCACCTCGGGCCCGCGCGAGGAGAAGAACGCGATCTGGTCGGCGTCGTCGATGGCGCTCACGGCCACGGCGCCCGGCGCGTTCGCGGGCGATTCCACGTAGCGACCGTTGTTCCCCGCGGCGCAGATCACGGTGGTGCCGTGACGGCGCGCGTAGTCCACGGCCTGCTCCATGACCTTGGAGCGACCGCCGCCGCCGAGCGAGAGGTTGATCACCTGCGCGCCGTGGTCGGCCGCCCAGCGGATGCCCTCGGCGACGTTGGCCAGGGTGCCCCGCCCCGCGGCGTCGAGGACCTTCACGGGCATGATGGTCGCGCAGTACGCCACGCCCGCCACGCCGATGCCGTTGTTCGTGGTCTGCGCGATGGTCCCCGCGACGTGGGTGCCGTGGCCCTGGTCGTCGTTGGCGTGGGGGGTGTTGTTCACGAAGTTCCAGCCCGGGAGGCAGCGGGTGCCCCCGAGGTCTTGCACCCGGGTGAACTCCCCGTAGTTCTCACAGGCCACGCCCGTGTCGACCACGGCCACGGTGACCCCCTGGCCGCAGGTGACCTCCCAGCTCCGCTCGGTGCCCACCCGACGCAGGCCCCACTGCTGCGCGAGCATCGGGTCGTTGGGGGTGAGCAGCGCGCGGTACTCGGTGTTCTCCTCCGCCGCGTCGACGTCGCCCTCGGCGCTCAGCGCCCGCAGGGTCTCGGCCAGGCGCGCGCGGGGGACCCGGGCCCGGTACATCCGGTCGTCGCCCACCATCACGCTGTTCGCGGTGAGCGTAAGTCCCTGCCGCGCAGCGACTTCGGAGACGTCCGAGGCCGAGGCGCGGTCGTCGAAATCCACCACGACCTCAACCGTGTCGGCCCCTTGCGCCGCGGCCACGCCGGGCAGCGCGAGCGCCGTGAGCGCCGAGAGGGTGAACCACCATCGCTTCATGTGTGCTCCATTCGTGTGCGACGACACGACAGCACGCGCCGGGGCCCTCGGCAACGGCGAGCCCCCTCCAGCGCCCCCGCGCAACGGCTGCGCCGCACGGCATCGTTGCGACCCCGTGGACGTAGTGACATCATCCCCCGGTCCGCGGCGCGGGGTGCGTCCGAGATCCCTCCCCCTCGTCGCGCGTCCGCACACCGCGATGGTTCAGCCCTCCAAGACCGCGACCGCCAGCAGCGCGCCCGCCGTGGACCCGCTCCTCGGCAGGGTCATCAACGGGCGCTTCAAGATCCTGTCGGTGGTCGCGCGTGGCGGCATGGGCAAGGTCTACCGCGCGGAGCAGGCGCCCCTCGGTCGCGTGGTGGCCCTCAAGGTGCTCAACCCGAACTACTCGGGCGAGAACGACCCGGAGTTCCACAAGCGCTTCTTCCTCGAGGCGTCGATCGTGGCCCGGCTGTCGCACAGCAACACGGTCACGCTCTACGACTACGGGCAGACCGACGACGGCGTGTACTTCATGGCCATGGAGCTCCTCGAAGGGAGGACGCTCCATCGACGCCTCCGCGACGAGGGCCCCGTCGACGCCGCCCGCGCGCTGCACATCACCCTGCAGATCTGCCGCTCGCTCCGCGAGGCCCACGGGCTCGGGGTGATCCATCGGGACCTCAAGCCCGCCAACATCTTTCTGCTCCACCGCGACGACGACCGTGACTTCGTGAAGGTGCTGGACTTCGGACTCGTGAAGCTCACCGACAGCGATGGCGAGAGCCTCACGCAGACCGGGCTCTTCATGGGTTCGCCCAAGTACATGGCCCCGGAGCAGATCCGCGGCGAGAAGGTCTCCCCGGCCACGGACGTGTACTCCCTCGGGGTGATCCTCTTCGAGATGCTCACCGGGCGGGTGCCCTTCGACAAGCCCAACTCCGTGAACCTGCTCATGGCCCACGTGAGCGACCCCGTGCCCGCGCTCTCCGAGGTGAAGCCCGACCTCAGCGTGCCCGCGGCCGTCGAAGACCTCGTCTACCGCTGCCTCTCCAAGAGCCCCGAAGACCGCTTCGCCTCGATGGACGAGCTCATCACCGCCATCAAGCACACCGCCCAGGGCACGCTCCCGCAGGGCGCGATGCTCTCGGGCACGGGGGACTTCTTCAGCAGCCTCGCCCCTCCCTCCCTGAGCTCCGGCGAGCAGTTCGCGCGGGCGTCGACCCCCCCGGCGCTCCCCGCCGCGCCGCGCACGCCGTTGCCCCCGCCGCTGCCGGGCGACGACGACCCTGCGCCGTCCATCACCGCCGAGCCCGCGCCGTCCATCACTGCGGCGCCCGCGCCCGTGGCCGTGCCCGCCGCGCCCCCGCCGCGGCGGTCCTTCGCGCCCGCGGCTGTCGGGCTCTTCGCGCTGAGCGTGGCCGTGGGCGCCGCGCTGCACACCCTGCGTCGTCCGAGCACCGCCGCGCCCCTCGCGCCCCCCGCGGCGGTCGTCCCCGCGCGTTCGCTCACCGTGGCCATCGACAGCGACCCCAGCGGCGCCGAGGTGTACGAAGGCGCGACTCTCCTCGGCCGCACGCCGCTGCGCGCGACGTGGCAGGGCGACCGCGCCGACCCCGCGGTGCGGCACACGTTCACCGTGCGCGCGGCGGGCTTCGACGAGGTCACCGTCGAGGGGCAGGGCCCGGCCATCGCCCACGCCGTACACCTCCGGGCCTCGCCCCCGACAGCGCCCGTCACCGACGGCGCCGACGCGGCCGCGCCCCCCGCGGCGAACGCGCGTCGCCCTCGCCCGCGGGTCATCCCTCGCGCGCCCGGGGAGCCCGCGCCCACGGGCTATCGCGACAACGTGTACTGAGCCCGCGCCCCCTCCGCGCTGCCGCGCGCTGTGGGCATCGCGCGGGACACACCTCCGAACCACCCTTGTTCTCAAGGCGAAATCGCGAGTCGTGGCCCCCATCCCCGGCCCTTCCCCCGCCTCGGGGGAAGGGTGGAGAAGCGCTGTCTCAGGAATGGTCCAATCGTTTCGAAACCTCTGGGGTGCAACGTATCTCGCCTCACGCCGTCCGTCCTCCATGCGCGTGGACCATCCCTCCGCCAGGGGTTCGCCACCCTTCCCCCGAGGCGGGGGAAGGGCCGGGGATGGGGGCCACGGCTCGCGATTTCGCCTTGAGAACAAGGGTGTTTCGGAGGTGTGTCCCGCGCGATGCCCACAGCGTGGGAGAGGGCGCGCGGCAGCGCGGAGGGGGCGAGTTTCGAGCGAGGTCCACGTTGAATCCGCCTGCATCCCCATCGCGTGAGGGGGTTGACCCCAACGGTGCGCCGCGCTCCCCTCGTTGCATGAGCGGGGAAGCCATGGTGGGCGGCGAGTCGCCCACGCAGGGAGCGGCGGTCCGTCACGCAGAGCTGCGCGAAGCGCTACCGGTGTTCGCGCGCGGCCGCGAGGTGGTGTTCTCGCGGGGCACGCGCTTTCCGCCCCACTGCGTGACGTGCGGCGCGCAGGCGGCGGTGACGCGGCGCGTGACGCTGTATTGGCAACCCGGGTCGTTCTCCGTGTCCCTCGTGGTCGACTTGCCGACGGAGAGTGCCGTCGTCGATCTGCCGCTCTGTTTGCACCACGCGGCGCGACGGCGGGAGATGATCCTGGGCGGGTGGTCGGGCGTGGCGGTGTCGCTCGCGCTGATGCTGGGGGCGTTGTGGAGCCTCGGCCCGGGGAGCCGTGGGGTCGCCTGGGTGCTCACGGCGCTGGGGGCCGTCACGGCACGCGCGTCGGGGATCGCGCTGTCGCGATCCGACGCCCTGCTGCAAGCGGTCGAGATCAATGATTTCGGCGTGCGCGCCACGGGCGCGGGGCAGGCCTTTCTCGACAAGCTCCCCACCGGGAGCTGGTGAGCGCGACGCCCGGCCTCGGGCCTTGACGGCGCCCACGCGATCCGGTGACCTGCCGCGATGAAGCACTTGCGCGCGGGCCTTCTCGGAGCGGCGTTGGCGACAGGACTGGGCTGCGCGCAGACGTCCGACGGGCGCTTTCAGCGAGACTTTGACGACGCCGCGAGCGCACCCGACGTGCTGGTCGTCGACGCCGTGACCCGCGACGTGGTGAGCCCCGACGTGCCCGTGATCGACGCCGTGACCGCGGTGGACGTGGTGATCCCCGACGGCGGCGCGCGCACCGCGACCTGCCTCCCGTGCACCACGCAGGAGCAGTGCGGCGCCGAGGGCCGCTGCGTCGACCTGGCCTCGGGGCAGCGCGCGTGCCTGCCCATCTGCAACCCCGACGTGCCGAGCTGCCCGGGCACCCTGCGCTGCGTGCTCGACGTGGCCCTGAGCAACGCGCCGGTGTGCGCGCCCGTGGGCGGCGTGTGCTGCATCGACCCCGACGGTGACATGCACGGCGTGGGCGTGGCCTGCCGCGGTGCCGACTGCGACGAGAACAACCGCGAGGTGAACGCCTCGGCGATGGAGCAGTGCAACGGCCGCGACGACAACTGCAACCGCGCGGTGGACGAGTCGCTCACGCGCGCGTGCACCACCCCCTGCGGCGAGGGTACGCAGTCGTGCTTCAACGCCAACTGGACCGCCTGCGCCGTCACCACGACCCGCATGGAGGTCTGCGGCAACGGGATGGACGACGACTGCGACGGCATGACCGACGAGGGCTGCACCACGATGGCGTGCACCGCCAACACCACCCGGAGCTGCTACCCCGGTCCCACCGGCACCGCGGGCGTGGGCCGCTGCCGCGCGGGCACCGAGCGCTGCGCGTCGAACGGACAGTCCTGGGGCGCCTGCACCGGCGCGGTGGTGCCCGCCAGCGAGGCGTGCGCGAACAACACCGACGACGACTGCGACGGGATGACCGACGAGGGCTGCTCCACGATGACCGTGCCGATGTGCGCGGGCGGGCCGCAGGTGGAAGACAGCGCCGGGAACACCATGGTCCTCGCGAACTACGACGGCGGCGACCTGGTGATCGACGTCGATGTCCCGCTGCGCAGCGTCGGCGTGCTCGCGTATGAGCCCGTCACCATCGAGCTCCGCGGCGCCCACGCGGCCGCCGTGCAGCGCGTGCACGTGGCGGGTTACAACAGCATGACCGCGACGGTGCGCGGCACCGGCACCGGCGCCACGGTGGAGCGCGTGGGCATGCCCATGGCCACCCTCGCCGACCGCGCGGGCAACACACGCATGGTCTGCGGCTCGGTGTGCGCGCCGGGCGCCGACCCCGGCGGCTGCAACACCCTCGCGCAGGTGCTCGACTACTTTCAGCAGACCCTCGGCGGCACCCGCCGCGCGTGGCACCTGCAGTACGGCACCTTCACCGGCGGAACCTTTCGCGTGAGCGCCGGCGGCTGCTGCGGCTGAGCCCTGTCCGCG
>JBILLI010000971.1:0-2691 GCA_044376155.1 Polyangiales bacterium | reverse complement strand
GCGGCGACGGGCAGTTCTTCGAGCGCTTCATGCGCGCGGTGACCGTGGGGCAGTCCATCGACAGCGCGGTGGACCAGAGCGACACGCTGAAGTCCCTGCTCTCGCAGGTGACGGGCAACAAGCCCAGCGACGACTCCAGCGCCTCCTGAACCTGTACGCCCTCCAACGATCTTCCCCCCGATGGCGGCGTGAGAGTCCGCGCCGCGTGAGGTCCTTCCCCGCATGAGCGCCACCGAGGAACTGGGCGGTAGCTACGAGGTCATTCGCCGACGCCTGCTCGACCGGGTCACCGAGCTCGGCAAGCGCGCCGAGCAGCTCGACGCCCGCCGTCGGGAGGTCTTCGGCGGGTCGGAGATGGCCCTCGCGGCCACCGAGCGGGTGCGCACGGAGAACAACTGCCTCCCGCGCGACATCGCCGCCCTCGGGGGCACCCTGCTCGTGGGCTACGACGTGTTCGTGGGGATGAAGACCGAGGTCCTCGCCCCCGACATCTTCGCGCTGCACCGCCTCGTGCGCGACGACGCCGGGGCGCTGACCTTCGAGCCCTTCGCCGTCGACGCGCCGACCTTCCTCACCGACGAGCGCTTCCTCAAGGACTTCGGCGACCTCTTCCGTTACGTCCGCGAGGCGCGCATCCGGCAGCTCCGGGTGACCCCGACCCGCCTCCTCGCGATCTTCGGCACCGGCGCGTCGGTGCGGGACCAGAGGGTCTTTCGCTGGTCCATCGACGCCGCGGGGCGCCTCGCCTACCTCGACGCGCGCGGCGAAGACGACAACGTGCGCCCGCGCGCCCACGAGTTCACCTGGAAGCTCGTGGGTCGTGAGCAGCACGTGGCGGGCAAGCACCCGCACATCTCGATCCTCGACCAGGTCTTCGTCGAGACCATCGGCGGCGACCTCACGATCAAGGTCGAGAACAACACCGCCTCGGGCCAGGGGATCTACTCCGAGCCCGTCGACGACGCGAACCAGTCCCTCGACGACGCGCAGATCCACTACGCGCAGGTGGGCGGGCTGATCCTCTTGAAGATCCGGCCGTACCGCGAGGAGCGGGCGCGGCATTTCATCTTCAACCCCCGGCGCCGCAAGGTGATCCGCGTCGACGCCATCGAGCACGCCGCGGTGTCTCTCCCCGAGGACCACGGGGTGATCTTCAGCAACGGGTACTACCTGGTCTCGGGCGAGTCGAAGGTCTTCGACGACGAGGGCCCGATGACCCTCGAGCGGGTGGTGAAGTCGCCCAACGGCGAAGACGTGCTCTACGTCTTCTACCGCGACGCCGACGGCGCCTACGTGCTGCACCCGTACAACCTCATTCGCAAGGAGGTCGCCGCGGCGATCACCTGCCACGGGTACTCCCTCTTCGACGACGGCACGCTCATCGTCTTTCGCGCCGCGCCCGGCGAAGAGGCCACGCGGGTGCACCCCCTGCAGGTGTGGCGCACGCCCTTCTTCTCCGCCGAGCACGCCGCGAAGGCCCCGCGCGACGGCTCGCACCTCGCGAAGGTCGGCAACCCCGACCTCGTGCGCGGCATCTCCGAGGTCTACTCCCTGCGACGTCTCGCGCAGACCGAGCGCCCCGACCGGCAGACCTGGGAGGACCTCATCACCCAGGCCCAGCGCACCCAGGACGCCTACCACTGGCTCGGCCACCCCGAGTGCTTCGACCTGCTGTCGGTCCTCAAGGAGCTGCGCGCGGTCTCGGAGCAGATCGTCGACGAGTTCGAGAAGGCCGAGGCCGTGCGCCGCCGCGCCGCCGAGGCCCTCGCGCAGGCCGAAGCCGCGCAGAAGGAGCTGCTCCGCGCCTCGCCCGACGCGTCCAAGACGGCCAACGAGTACCTCAACGCGCTCACCGCCCTGCGTCGACAGCGCGGCCACCTCGGCACCCTGCGCGACCTGCGCGCGATGGACCTCACGCGCATCGAGGCCCTGGAGAAGGACATCGACGCCCGCTTCGTCGAGACCTCCCGCGCGGCCGCGGGCTTTCTCTCGGGCGACGGGGCCCTCGCGCCGCTGCTCGACGACATCGCCGCGGCGGTGAAGCGCGTCGAGGCGGTGAAGCGCACCGTGGAGCTCGCGCCCATCACCGCCGACATCGAGCGCGTGCACGAGGGCCTCACCCTGCTCTCCGAGACCGTCGCGGGACTGCAGGTCGACGACCCCACGCTGCGCACGAAGATCCTCGACGCGGTGAGCGAGGTCTTCTCGCAGTTGAACCGCGCCCGCGCGCTCACCGCCGCGCGCACGAAGGAGCTCCGCGGCGCCGAGGGCCGCGCGGAGTTTGGCGCGCAGGTGAAGGTCTTCGCGCAGGCCGTGCAGAGCGCCCTCGCGGTGGCCGACTCGCCCGAGAAGTGCGACCAGTCCCTCGCACGGCTCACGGTGCAGGTCGAGGAGCTTGAGGGGCGCTTCGGCGAGTTCGACGAGTTCGCCGCCGAGCTCGCGGCCAAGCGCGAGGAGCTCAACGACGCCTTCGGGGCGCGGCGGCAGACCCTGCTCGACGAGCGGCAGAAGCGCGCGGGGAACCTCCTCGCGGCGGCCGAACGCATTCTTCAAGGAGTGCTCCGCCGCGCGCGGACCTTCAGCACCGCCGACGACCTCAACGCGTACTTCGCGGGCGACCCGATGGTGGCCAAGGTGCGCGAGCTCGCCGAGAGCCTGCGCGCCCTCGGCGACACGGTGAAGGCCGACGAG
>JBILLI010000970.1:0-2693 GCA_044376155.1 Polyangiales bacterium | reverse complement strand
CTCCCTCTCGCCCGCGTCCCCCGCGGCCGCGATCCCCGCGTCCCGTCACGACGTCGCTGCCCCGACCCGCACGGCCGCGTTCATCGCGGTCCGCCACGACGTCGCGCTCGCTGAAATTCTCCCGGCCACTGCCCATGCGTCCCGCCCTGCCGTCACGCCACGCGGCCCACGCGGTTGCGACACGCGCGGCCCGTGCGGTCGTCCAAGTCTCTGCGTCCCAAGCGGTTGCGACACACGCGGCCCATATGCATGAATCGCGGGCGGTCGCATCGCAGGCCGAGATCGCGCATGGCCAATCAGCCACGCAGCGCGCAGCGCGACGTGGCGAAGGAGCGCACGGAGAGCGTCGCAGGAGAGGCGTCACACCCATGCGGACGGCGAGGATCGGGGACCGTGGGCGGAGGTCACGCTCGAATCGGCGCCCGCGGACCAACGCGAAGGGCGGGCGGTTGATGAATCGGTCGCGCGCCGATAGGGTCGTTCACATGGCCGAGGCCGCGCGCCCGCTCGACGAGCCCAACCACCCCACCATCGAAGCCGCGTACGCGAACGCGCCGCCCGATGTCGTCTGCGAGATCCTCTACGGCGCGCTGGCCATGGCGCCGCGCCCGGCGATCCCGCACGGCCGCTTCGCCAAAAAACTCGGCACACGCCTGTTCGGCCCCTACGACGAGGGCGTCGGGGGCCCCGGCGGCTGGTTCTTCGTCGACGAGCCGGAGCTACACCTCGGCCTGCGCCCGGACAAGATGCAGCCCGACCTCGCCGGATGGCGCCGCGAGCGCGTGGCGAGGGTCGTCCGCGCCGCGGCCGTCACGGTCGCGCCCGACTGGGTGTGCGAGGTGCTGTCGCCCTCCACCGCCTCCCTGGACCGCGACGTGAAGATGCCCCTCTACGCGGAGCACGGCGTCTCGTTCGCATGGCTCGTTGACCCCATCGCGGAGGTGCTCGAAGCCTTCAAATTGGTGCGCGGGCGGTGGCAGCCTACGGGCTCCTGG
Source organism: Polyangiales bacterium (assembly GCA_044376155.1). Lineage (GTDB taxonomy): Bacteria > Myxococcota_A > Polyangia > Polyangiales > JAWKRB01. The sequence continues at coordinate 1,698 of JBILLI010000970.1, read as the reverse complement.
CGCGGCGACGACGTGGCGCGTGTGGAGCCCTTCGACGCCCTCGCGCTCGACCTCACGCGCCTCTGGCCCGAGTAGCGGAGGATCGGGCCCCCCACGCTCCCCTTCAAGCCCCCTCCCTCTCGCCCGCGTCCCCCGCGGAGCAGATCTCCGCGTCCCGCCACGACGTCGCTGCCCCGACACGCGCGGCCGCGTTCTTCGCGGTCCTCCACGACGGCACGCTCTGAAATTCTCCCGGCCACTGCCCGTGCGTCCCGCACTGCCGTCACGCCACGCGTCCTACGCGGTTGCGACACGCGCGGCCCGTGTAGTCGCCAAAGCCTCTGCGTCCCAAGCGGTTGCGACACGTTCCCTTGCGGCGCAGGGAGATCAGCGCAGCGACGCCGCCGCACCGCGGCGCCACAGCGCGACGAACTCCCGCGAGATCTCCGCGTCTCCCTCCAGGCGCGCCGCGAACGCGCGGACCATCGCCACGCCCTCATCGTCCGCCGCGCGCGGCCACGGGCGCAGGCGCGCGTCGGGCAGCTCGTCGTGCCGCGGCGCGAGCGCCATCGGCGCGAGGTCGTACAGGGGCGCGAGGGTGTGCGCGCCGTCGTCCGAGACCGCGAGCGCGTAGTTCCCCGCGTGCGTGTCGTTGTTGCCCATCGCCGCCGCGAAGGCGTGCGCGCGGGTGAAGCGCGCGTGGTCCTCGTCGCCGATCCATGCCTCGGCGCGCAGCGACGCGGCGATGTCGGGCGGCGACGCGCCGAGGTAGTACCAGGTCAGCACGCCCCGCCGTCCGCCGCGCACGGGCACCCGGTCGAAGCGCTCCAGCGCGAGAAAGGCCCGCCCGTCGCGCTCGATCACCTGCCCGCGCACGGCGTCGATGCCGTGTGCGCGGAGCGTCTCGGCCGCGTGCAGCTCAGCGCGAAGAACGTCCGCCCAGCGCCGCCCGTGGGGGGTGTCGAGCGGCGGCGAGAACTTCACCAGCCAGCCGCCGTGGTCCGCGAGGCGCAGCGCGAACTTCGGCCGCTCGCCGCCGAGGGAAGACCCCTCGTCCGAGGCGTCGAGGGTCTCGTCCACGAAGCGCCCGAAGGCCGCAGGGGCGACCTCGCGCGTCGGCCCGGGCGCGTGACCGCGACCGAAGAGGCGCTGAAACCGTCGCCAGCTCTCCTCCCCCACGATGAGGTTGCCCGCGAGGTCGTGCCCGGCCTCGGTCAACACCCGCAGGATCTGCTCCCGCCGCCAGTTCGTGGGGTCCGCGGGGAGTGCCATCTGCGGGTGCGCGCGCACGAAGCGGCGCCCGAGGTAGCCCGCCGGGTGCATGTCGTAGAAGACCGTCGGCAGGTCGCCCTCGATGTGGTGCGTGCCCATCCTCAAGAGAGGGAACCCCGGGCACAGCACCTCCAGCGCGCGGGTGTCGGGGGTGAAGCGGGCGATGAGGTCAACACCCCCGTCTTCGCGCACGCGGCGGATCACTTCGGTCGGGGCCATGAGCCCCGCGAGTCTCGCACGAAGCGAGGGCGCGACACCTCCGAAAGACGCTTGTTCTCAAGGTGAATTCGCGGCTCGTGGCCCCCTTCCCCGTCCCTTCCCCCGCTTCGGGGGAAGGGTGGAGAACCCCTGGCGGAGCGATGGTCCACGCGACTGGAAGAAGGGCGGTGTGAGGTGAAATGCGTCGCACCCCCAAGGTGTCTCGAGACGATTGGACCATTCCTGAGA
>JBILLI010000968.1:0-2694 GCA_044376155.1 Polyangiales bacterium | reverse complement strand
GCAGCGCGTCGACGAGACGGAGATAGTCCGTCGGCGCGTTGTAGACCTGCGCAGACACCCGCACGAACACCCCCCGCGGCGACGGCCACGGGATCACCGGCACCTCGATGCCGTGGCGATCCAACAACACATCGTGGAGCGCCTCGGCGCGCGCGTGCGGGACCGCGATGGGCACCGCAGCCATGCTGCCGATCATCGCGTCGGGGCACGGCGGCGGCACCCGCAGCGCCTCGCAGAGCAGGTCTCGCGCGTGCATGCAGAGGGCGCGGTTGTGCGCGCGCAGGGCGTCCCATCCACCGGGCAGCATCGCCCCGAGGGCCGCGAGCGCGTCGGGCACCGCGAGCACCGCGGAGGGGTCGAAGGTGCCGGTCCAGTCGAACTCCTGGTGCAGCCGTGAGCGATCGGTGCGCGGGCTGTTCGCCCCGTGGCTGATGCACAGCGGTCGCAGCCCGGCGTGACGGTCTCGCCGCGCGTGCAGAAACCCGACGCCCTTCGGCGCGCACACCCACTTGTGCAGGTTGCCGGTGAAAAAACTCGCGCCCCACGCGTCGAGTTCGAGCGGCACCATGCCGGGCGCGTGGGCGCCGTCGACGAGCACGGCCACGCCCTGCGCCTCGAAGCGCGCGATGATCTCGGCCGCCGGGAGCACCAGCGCGGTGGGGCTGGTGACGTGGTCGAGGAGCAGCAGGCGGGTGCGCAAATTCGCTTGTGCCACAAGGGTTTCGAGCGCCTCGCGGGGGTCATCGAGGGGGAAGCGCAGGGGCGCCACGACCACCTTCGCGCCGCGGCGCTCGGCCCAGTACCGCAGCGCGTTGGCGCAGGCGTTGTACGCGTGGTCGAGGGTGAGGACCTCGTCGCCGGGGCCGAGGTCCAGCGAGGCGAGCACGGCGTTCACGCCCTCGGTGGCGTTGCGCACGAAGACCAGATCGTCAGGCGCGGCGCCGATGAACTCCCCGAGGGCGCGGCGCGCGGCGTCGAGGCGCGGCTCCAGGGTGCGGGTGAAGAAGCGCACGGGTTGGGCCTCGAGCTCCGCGCGAGCGCGGGTCTGCGCGGCGAGCACCGCGCGGGGCGTCGCGCCGAAGGAGCCGTGGTTCAAGAAGGTGCAGCGGGGGTCGAGGTCCCAGTGGTGCGCGAGGTCGGTCATGGCCGCGCGACGGTGTCACCGCGCGCGTCGGTAGACCAGCACCACCCCGAGGGCCGTGCCCACCGCGAGCGTGGTGCCCGCGGGGTCGAAGGCCAGCGCGCTCACGAGGTCGTGCGTCGCCGAGAGGTCCAGGGTGGCCTCGCGCGCGCCGGCGGCGTCCCAGAGCTCCAACCGTGCGTCGCGCGCGAAGGCCACGCGGTCGGGGTGCACGCTCACCGCCACGGCCGACTCGGGCGCATCGACCCCGCGCGGGATGCGCGCGCCCCCCTCCCCCGTCTCGAGGTCACACCAGCGCAGCCCCGCGCCGTCGGGCAGCAGCGCGCGAGCGCCGTCGTCGGAGACGTAGGCCTCACCGAACTCCTGCGCCACGTCGAGCGCGCGGAGCGGACCCAGCGGAACCGCCGCCCGGGTCGCGTCGAGCGAAGCCGCCGCGTCGATGTCTCCCGCGCACCAGTGTGCGCCGTCGACCCCGAGCAGCCGCAGCGCGCGACCGCTGGCCGCGAAGCGCAAGGCGCCCGCGCGCATCGCGAAGGGCACGCGCCGCACGACGGGGCGGGGGTCGTCGTGCAGCCGTCGCAGCACCACCTCGCGTCCGCTGGGCGCGAGCCGCGCGAGGATGTCTCCGTCGGGCGAGAGGCACCCGTCGCCCCCCTCGGCGATCGCGGCAGGGAGGGCCAGCGCCACGCGGGCATCGCCGTCGTCGAGGGACCACCGCACGAAGCGCCCCTCCCCCGCCGCGGGCGCGCTCCACGCGGAGAGGTGCCGGCCGTCGACGTCGAAGCGCAGCGCGAGGGTGCTCACGGCGGGCGGCTCGAAGGTCCACAGCGCCGCCGCGTCGCGCAGGGACCACACCCGCGCGTGCTCGAACTGCCCCGCCGATGCGAGCTGCTCCCCATCGGCCGAGAAGGCCACGCTCGCGACGCTCGACGCGTGCCCCGCGTGCCACGAGACGCGCTCCCCCGAGCGCAGGTCGAGGCGGAGCACGGTCTGCGTGAGGGGCTCCGAGGCCAGCGCCCAACGGCCCGTCGCGTCGACCCCCCAGAGCGTAAGGTCGGGGTGATGCGCCTGCGCGGCCTCGACCCGCGCGCGGTCGAGGTCCCAGCGCCGCGGCGCGAAGCCTGGCGTGACGGATGAACGCGCGAAGGCCACGCGCATCACCCGGTCGCTGCCGTCGAGCACGCGCACCGCCGCGCCGTCGTCTTCGAAGCAGAGCTCCACCACGGGGTCTTGCGAGAGCGCCACGCGGCCGTGGGCCCGGGGCGCGCCGTCGGAGAGGTCGAGCACGGTCCAGGCGAGCTCGCTGTCGTCCCAGGCGCCTCCCCCCCAGGCGCGCACGCTCACCGCGACGGAGCCGTCGGGGGAGACCCACGCGAGGTCGCGGTAGAGCGTGCGGCCGCGCCAATCACCGAAGATGCGCCAGAGGCTCCAGGGCCCGTCGCGCCGGGCCGCGTCTGCATGCGCGGGGAGCAACACCGCGACAACCCTAGCACCGCCGCGCGAAGGCCTTCGCCGCCGACGCGCAGAATGTCTCCCGGCCGACCTTGCGCGCG
>JBILLI010000969.1:0-2694 GCA_044376155.1 Polyangiales bacterium | reverse complement strand
CGTGCCGTCGGGCGCGATGTCGATGTCGGTGGGGCCGTTGAGCTGCGCCTGCGCGGCGGGGAGCCCGTCACCGCCGGTGCCCGCGGTGCCGTTGCCCACCACCGTGGTGATCACCCCGTTGGTGTCGATGCGGCGGATCACGTGGTTGCCCGTGTCGGCCATGTACAGGTTGCCCTGTCGGTCGAACTCGATGCGGGCCGCGGGCGGCGCGGCCTGGCCCACGGGGTTCCGAAACTGCGCCATGCGCGCGGGACCGTTGTCGCCCGTGTACCCGGGCATGCGGGGGGTGCCCGCGATGGTGGAGATCATCCCCGAGGTGTCGACCCGACGGATGCACTGGTTGGCCTGGTCGGAGATGTAGATCTCTCCGCCCGGCGCGACGGCGACGCCCACGGGGAGGTCGAGCACGGCGTTGAGCGCGGGGCCGTTGTCGCCGCCGAACTGCCGGCCGCCGGTGCCGCAGACGTCTTCGATCATCGACGGCGTGGCGTCGCCCTCGGCGGTGCGTCCCACGTTCGTGAGGCGCTTCACCATGCTGTTGTGCCACGCGGCGATGACCATCCGGCCCTGCGGGTCGAAGGCGATGTGCGTGGGGTGGTTCAGGCGGTGACGGAGCGCGCGCTGGGCCATGCGCGGCGTGCCCGGGGCGATGGGGGGGTCCGTGCCGTCTTGCAACTCGCCCGTGCCGGCGACGGTGCGCACGATGCCGTCGGGCGCGCGCTCGCGGATCGTGTGGTTGTTCCAGTCGATGTAGTAGAGCCGCTGCCCGTCGGGGCCGATGAGCACCTCCACCGGGAGGTAGATCCGCGAGAGGGTGCCGTGCACACCCTCGTCGCCGATGCCCGCCTCGCCCGTGCCGACCACCGTGCAGATGGTGCCGACGGCGGGGGTGCACGACGCCACCACGGGCGGAGGCCGGTCGTTGTCGACGCCGCACTCACTGACCAGCGCCTCGTCGATGGTGCGCACGCTGCCACAGGGGTCGCCGCCGCAGCCCAGCATGGCCGCGGTGATCCCAGAAAGAATGGCCCTCCGTCGCATCACATCGACCCCCGGGTGGACCAGCCGCGCCAGACGCGGCGGATGCGATGGTTGAACGCGTCGGAGATGTACATGTCTCCCTCAGGGCTGAAGGCGATGCCGAAGGGGCGGTAGAGGTCCGCTTCGCGTGCGGGCCCGCGGTCGCCGCCGAAGGTGCGCGCGCCGGTGCCCGCCACCGTGGTCACGACGTCGCGCGCCGGGTCCCACACGCGGATGCGGTGGTTGTTGGTGTCGGCGATGTAGAGCAGCCCGTCGGGGCCAAACTCCAGGTCTTGCGGAGAGTTCAGCGTGGCCATGAGCCCGGGGCCGTCGTCGCCGCCGAAGCCGAAGTTCCCGCAGCGCCCGACCACGGCGCGGATCACCCGGGTCGTCGCGTCGATGCGCCGCACGCAGTGGTTGCCCGTGTCGGAGACGTACACCGAGCCGTCAGGGCCGACCACGAGGCCGCCCTCGGGCTCGGGGTTCTCACCGTCCTGCCAGTTGAAGCCCGCCATCGGCGCGGGTCCGCCGTCGCCGATCTCGCGGTCCATGTCGGACTGCATCGAGGTCGGTGAGTGCCGACCGCCGCGGCCCGCGAAGGGCTCCATCATCCCCGCCGCGGTGATGCGTCGCACGCGCCCGTTGGCCTGATCGAGGAGGTAGTAGTTGCCCTGCGCGTCCCAGTCGCCGTGCGAGGGCTGCTTGAGCAGCGCCATCGCCGCGGGCGTTCCGTCGCCGGTGTTGCCCGGGCCGCGGCCGACGGTCACGGTCACGCGGTTCGTCGCCGGGTCCCAGCGGCGGATCTTGTGGTTGTGCCACGCGACCACGTAGAGCATCCCGTCGCGAAACGTGAGGTCCGTGGGGTGGTTCAGCGCCACCGTGGGCCCCATCGCGCCCGGGGACATCAGGTCGCTGAGGTCTTCAGGGCCGTCGCCCGGGAGCGCCGTGCCCATGATGGTCTCGAGCGTGCCTGCAGAGGTCACCCGGCGCACGCGGTGGTTGTTCCAATCGAGGAGCACCGCGAGCCCGTTGGGGCCGAACTCCATGTCGATGGGCCAGTACATCGCGCTGTCGCGCAAGGGCCTGCCGTCGCCGTTGAATCCGCCCACGCCGTTGCCCGCCCAGGTGCAGATCACCCCGGGCTCGCGCTCACACCGCGTCAGCGCCTCGGGGACCACCACCGTGGGGTTCAGCGTCACGGGCGCGCCGAAGCGGTAGATCACCCCGTCGGTGAGGGGCTCGGCCGCGACCTGCCCGCCCACCGACCACAGCGTGCCCGCGGGCGAACGCCACACCGCGTGGAACTCCAGGTCGGTCAGCGGCCGACGCGCGGTCTCGCGCCACACCCCGCCGCTGCGCGTGTACACCGCGCCCTGCGCGCCCACGGCCACGGGGTTGCCGCTCTCGGGGATCCACACGCCGTTGAGCTTCGGCGCGTCGGAGAGGGTGACCTGGCGCCAGGTCATCCCCGTGCCTTCGAGCAGCGTGCCCGACACCGTGCCGCCCACCGCGATGCGCTCGGCACCGCGGCTGTGCACCGTGAAGAGGGCGCCCCGCGCGGAGCTCGGCACCGCGACGTTGCTCCAGCGCGCGCCGTCCCAGTGGAGCGTGACCGAGTTCGTGCCGACCACCCACACGTCGTTCGTGGCCGTGCCCCAGACCTTGAAGAAGGTC
>JBILLI010000967.1:0-2695 GCA_044376155.1 Polyangiales bacterium | reverse complement strand
GAGGCGCGGGGCGCGGGATTCGACGAGATCGCCACGCTGCGCTGTGACCCCCGCGGCGCGCTGCTCTACGGCCGCGACCGACCGCGCGCGAGCCCCATGCTCTGGTGCGCGGGCGGGCGGTGCGAGCGCCTCGCGCCGTGGTCCCCGCCGCAGCCCGTGACGCTCCCCGATTGGACCGTGGCCGACCTTCGCGGCGAGCGCCGCACCATGCCCGAGTGGCCGCTGCGCGTGGTGCGCGGCGTACGCGGTGGCTTCGTCGCCGCCCGCGCCGCAGGGACCCTCGTGGCCGTCACCCGCTGCGCCGCGCCCGGCGCGCGGTGGGTGCCCGAGCGCGTGGTCTTCGACGCCGCCGCGCAGACCCCGGGGGAGCGCGTCGAAGACATCGAGCTCTACGCCGACGGCGAGCGCGTGCTGCTGGTCATCGCCACCGCGGGAGAACTCCGGCTCCTGCGCACGGTGAACGACGGCGAGCGCTGGGAGCACCCGTGACGGGGTACGTCACCCGACCACTGTACATCTGACCAGCACCGTCGTATGACCTTGGGGCCCTGTCACCCCGAGGAGCAACGACCATGGCCACGCAGCTTCAACCTCGCAAGAACCTGTACCGCGGCGCAATGACGGCGACGGAGGCGCGCGAGAAGCTCGACCGCCTCGCGACGCGTCTGGGCCTCACCGAGCTCACCCTGGAGGGCGGCCGCGGGCTCGACGCGGGCTCGGTGACGGTGTCGTTCGCGTACCGCGGCGCGCGGGTGAGCCGGGTGTGCGCGACGCAGCCCACCGAGGCGGCGAACACCGTGTGCCTCGCGCTCTGGCTCGAAGACCGCGCGCGCAACCTCGAGCGCGGCATCGAGACCTTCAGCGAGGCCTTCGCCGACAGCATGACCCTGGGCCGCGTGGAGTCTGACGGCGCGTGGGCCGCGACGCAGACGAACCACTACGAGGGCAGCAAGGGCGTGCCCGAGAGCATCGAGGTGTTCCGCTCGGCCTTCGCGCGCATGGGCATCGCGGAGCGCGACGTGAAGGTCACCTGGGACGTCACCGCGAACTGGGCGCGGCTGCGCATGCGGCTGCCCTCGGGCGCCATCGTCGAGAAGGTCTCGCGGGCGCAGCGCAGCGGCGAGTCGAACCTCGCGGCCCTCGCGCTGTGGCTGCAGTCGCGCGCGCGCAACTGGGAGCGCGGCATCGAGAGCCTCGACCTCGACCGGGTCTTCGCGGGCAACCTCCTGCCGGCGAAGGTGGCCTGAAGGCACGGTGGCCATGATGCGCAAGCTCTCCCTCGCCTGGGGCCCGTCGCCCACGCTGTCTGCGCTGGGTGTGCTCGGCGCGTCGCGCCGTCGCGGGCGCGCGGTGACGGCGGTGCACGACGAGCTGCGCCGCGAGCTCCGCCGGGCGCTCGCGTCGCTGGAGGCTGCGCTCGGTCCCATGGTCACCTGCCTCCCATGGTTGGAGTGCCGCGGGGTGTTGCGCACCACGCGCGGCGCCGTCTCGCTGGAGGGTCCGCTCGGGGGGTGTCTTCGCGAGGCGGTGATTCAGGTCGATCTCGCGCAGCTCGACGCGTCGGTGTCGGCTGAGGCGCGGGGGGTCGATGGCAAGGCGCACTGTGTGCTGTTCGCGCTGCGCGCGGTGCTGCGGGCGCTCACCCGCGACGACCTCTTCACGGTGACCTCGGTGAAGGCCGGCGCGCGCCGCATCGAGCTCGACGCCGCGCTCCGCGAGGTCGAGCGCGTGGCGAAGCGTCAGGGTTTTCGTGATGAGTCCGCGGTGCCCGCGCGCTTCGCGCCCCACGTCGAGGCGCCCGAGCCCGCGGCGCGTCGCACGGCGCCCCCGCCCGAGGCGCCGCCGCGCGCGAAGCCCGTCGCGAAGGAGCCCGTTGCACCAGAGCCTGCACGACCGAAGCGCACCCGCGCGCGCAAGGCCGAGTCTGTGGGCTTCGGGGGCCTGCCCGACGACGCCGAGTCCGACGCGCCGCCGGTGGAGGCGCCGCGGGACCCCGACGTGCCCGGGGTCGACGGTCGGTTCTTTCTGGAGACCGCGGGCATCGCGGCGTGGCCGTGTGGGCGCGATGTGCTCGACCGGGCGCGTCGGGCGGTGATCGCGCGGCTGCACCCCGACCGCGCGGGCGACGACGCGGCGCGAGATTTCCATCGCGCGATCAAGGGGCACCTGGAGCTCGCGGGGATTCTGGAGCGGCTGCGTCCGTTGCGCCCTGAGGCGCCCGCGAGCGCGCCCGTCAGCGAGGTCACCGCACCCGTGGTGGAGGCCCCTGCGCCGACACCGCGTGCCCCTCGCCCGCGACGCGCGCGGGTGACGGCTGAGCCTACGCCCCAACCCACGCCGTCAGGCGCGGTTCAGGAGTGGCCACCGCCACCCCCGGCTGCACCACCACCTGCAGCACCTCCGCCCCCCGAGCTCCCGCGGGACGACGACGCGGCGTACTTCCTCCGCGAGGCGTCGCTGTCGTGGCCCTGCGACGACGCGACGCTGCAGTCCGCGTGGACCGCGCTGGGTGCGCAGCTCCGGCGGCGCACTCCGGCCTCGATGGCCGCAGCGAGCTACGCGCGGGCGTCGCGGGGCTACGAGCTCCTGCGGCGCGCGGTGCGGCGCGCAGCGTGAACCTTGATGTCGCGGGTGTTGGCCCCCTCCGCGCTGCCGCGCGCCCTCCCCCACGCTGTGGGAGAGGGCTTTTCAAGCG
>JBILLI010000966.1:0-2700 GCA_044376155.1 Polyangiales bacterium | reverse complement strand
ATCGTCGCGGCCTGCACCACCCTCCCGCTGTTGTTCGGGCTGCGCTTTCAGGGGAGGGACCACACCCTCGTGCAGCTCGGGTTCACCTGCGCGCACCGCGACGCCGACCGCCTCGTGCTCGACCGCGCGCTCGGCGGCGGCGGCCCGGTGCTGCAAGACCCGCTGGGGCAGGCGCTCTACCCCGCGACGTGGCTGCTGCGCCCGCTCCCGCCCGAGCTCGCGGCGTCGCTCTACGTCGCGCTCCACCTGAGCCTCGCCGCGGGGGCGGCCGCGCTCCTCGCGCGAGAGCTCGGCGGGAGCCGCCGCGGGGCCCTCGCCACCGGCCTCGGCTTCGTCCTCTGCGGCACGGTCGTCGACCTCCCGCAGCACGGCCCCTTCCTCTGCGCGGCCGTGTGGCTCCCGCTCGGGTGGGCCGGCGCGCGTGCCCTGCTGCGCGCGCGAAGCGCCTGGGGCGCCGCGGCCCTCGGGGCATCGGTGGGGATGCTGGTGCTCGGCGGAGAGCCGCAGAGCGCGCTCATGCTCGCGCTGGTGGCGGCGGTGGAGGTCGGCGCCGCGATGGCGCGCAGGGGCTCCCTGGCGCGGCGCGCGGGGGGCGCCCTCTGGGTGGCGGCCGCGGGGGTGGCCGGCGCGCTGCTCGCCGCGGCGCAGGTGCTCGCGACCCTCGGGCTCCGGGGGGCCACGGCGCGCGCCGCCGGCGTCGGCCTCGACAACCGCTGGGCCCTCGACGCGCTGAAGTCCATCGCCCTCGTCGTGCCCGTGTCGCTCACCGAAGACGCCTTGCACGGCGCCTCGCCGCTGAGCGCGTGGACCGGCGCGCGCATGAGCGCAGACCTCTGGAACTCCTCGCCCTACCTCGGCGCCCTGCTGCTCGTCGGCGCGGCGGTGGGGGCCTGGTCGCGCACCCGCGGCACCGCGGCCCTCATCGGCTTCACGGCCCTCGCCCTCGCCGCCGGGGATCGCCTCAAGGTGCTGCCGTGGCTCGCCCGGGTCATCCCCCCGCTGGGGCTCTTTCGATACCCCGAGAAGTACCTGACCCTCGCCTCGCTGGGGCTGGTGGTGCTCGGGGTGAACACCTGGTCGCTCGCGCGGCGCTCGGCGCAGGTGCGCGCGGCGCTGCAGCGCGGGGTGTGGGCCGCCCTCGCCGGGCTCGGCGCGCTGCTCGTCGCCTCGCTGCTCCGCCGCGACGTCATCGAGCGCGCGGCCGCGCACGTCGAGGTGCCCGCGCTGGGCCTCGCCGACCTCCCCTCGCTCTCCACCCTGCTCACCCTGCGCCTGGTCGTCGCCGTCGGGGTCGCCGCGGCGGGCGCGCTGCTGCTCCGGTCCCCCCGCCGTGCGGCCTGGGGCCTCGCGCTGCTCGTGGGCGACCTCGCGCTCTTCGCCGCGCAGACCCTCCCGCTCGCCCCTCCCGTGCTCGCGGTGCGCTCGCCCTACGAAGAGGTCCTGCCCCCCGACGCGATGCTCTGCCACGGCATCGGCCTCACGCCCTACGCGCCCATGGTGCCGGGGTTCACCGAGGGCGTGCACCGCGGCACGGTCTTCAACCGCGTCGAGCTGCGGCAAGACGTGCATCAGTGCGGCCGCGTCGCGACCCCAAACTTCTACCTCCCCAGCGCGCAGTACCCCACGCTGCGAATGGCGAAGACCCTCATGGACGAATCCACCGCCGGCGGCGTGCAGGTCGCGCGGGCGCTCGGGTGCACCCACCTGCTCGTGGCGCACCGCGCCCACGACTCGCTGGTGCCCTTCCCCGAGGAGATGCCGCGTCGGCGGCTGTTCGCCATCCCCGATCCCCTGCCGACGGTCAGCGTGGCGCGTCGGCCCGTGCGGGTCGCGCGGCTCCGCGAGACCTTTCACGCGCTGCTGCAGGGGGGCGGGGCGGCCGACGCGGTGCGCTGGCTGGATGACCCGGGCCGCGGCGCGCCGATCGCGCTGCCCGCGGGTGACGGCGTGCGACTGGCCGCGGTGACCTGGCGAGGGGCCACCGCGGGCACGATCACCGCGCAGGGGGAGGGCGGCGCGGTGCTCGTGCTGCGACGACCCTGGTGGCCGGGGTGGACCGCCACGCAGGGCGGACGCTCGCTGCCGACGCTGCGCGCCGCGGGCACGCAGCTCGCGGTGGTCGTCGCGGACGTGAACGCCGGCCCCATCACCCTACAGTATCGGGTGTCGGGACTCGGCCTGGGCGCGGGGCTCAGCGCCCTCGGGCTCGCGGCCCTGGGCGCCCTCGCCGTCGCGCTCTCCCGCCGCCGGAGATAGGGCGGAGGTCTCGTGGTCACCCGCACGCGGGGTTGCGACACACCGGTGCCGCGCGGAAGGGCGCGGGCGAGGTGGCGCCGGTGAAGTCCACGGCCTCGACGACGACGCGGCCGTCGGCGCCGCGACCGCCGGCGCCGCCGATGCAGCAGCTCGGGCCCACGGTGGTGGTCCCGCCGGTGCCGCCGCGGGCCTCGACGGTGCCGGTGACGGTCACGGTGACCGCGCGCAGGGCGATGGCGCCGCCGGAACCGCCGCCGCCGCCGCCGCCGTCCCAATCCCGCGCCGCGTCGCCGCCGCGCCCGCCGTTCGCAGAGATGCGCCCGGTCACCCGGATGCTCGGCGCGATGACCTGCACCGCGCCTCCGCCTCCGCCGCCTCCGCCGCCGGTGCCGTTGTCGGCGCGGCCGAAGTCACCGCCGCCGCCGCCCGATCCGCCCTGCAGCG
>JBILLI010000229.1:0-10298 GCA_044376155.1 Polyangiales bacterium | reverse complement strand
CTACGAAGGCGGCCGGGTGAGCACCTGGACGCGCGCGGTGGGCGACGGCGAGGTCGTGCGCGTCGTGGGCGTGCGCGCCGCGCGGGTGGACCGCGAGACGCCCCTGCGCGTGGCCCCGCCCCACCGTGGTCCCGCGGCCGACGCGTGTCGTGAGGAGACCCGCGCCGTGCTCGAGAGCCCGCGGCCCTTCGCGTGGTACTTCATCGCCGACCCCGCGGGGTGACTCACGCCGCGCCCGAGATCCCGTGGCGCGCGGCGTACTGCGCCACCTCGAAGGCCGAGCGCACGCCGAGCTTCTCGCGGATCGCCTTGAGGTGCGTGCTCACCGTGCTCGGGGCCATCTCGAGGTCCCACGCGATCTCCGAGGGGCTGCGCCCGCGCGCGAGCGCCAGGAACACCTCGCGCTCCCGCGACGACAGCCGCTCGTGCGGGAGCCTCGCGCCGCCCTCCACCGGCGCGACCGGGCGCACATCGTGCAGGGCGTCGCGCAGCGCCGTGAGCGGCGCGGACTTCGACACGTACGCGCTCGCCCCCGCGGCCAGCGCCCACGCCGCATACTCACTCGCAGGGTACATCGAGTAGATCACCACGCGGATCTCTGGGCGCAGCGCCCGCACCTCGCGCAAGAGCTCCGACCCCGAGCGCCCCGGCAGCGAGAGGTCGAGCACGAGCACGTCGAAGTCCCCCGACGCCACCGCGCCGAGCACCGCGTCGCCCGTGTGCACGCTCCCCGCCCACGCCGTCCCCTCGATGGTGTCGACCCAGGCGTGCAGCCCCTCGCACACCACCTCGTGGTCGTCGGCCACGAACACCCGGATCACGTCGCCACCGCCAACGGCAGCGACGCCTCCACCCGGGTGCCCTGGGGCGCCGCCGGACTCACCGTCAGCACACCGCCCACCGCCAACGCCCGCTCGCGCATCCCCACCATCCCGTGTCGTCGCGCGCTCGCCTCGGGGGCGAGGCCCAGCCCGTCATCGACCACCGTCAGCGTGACCCCGCGCGCGTCGCCCCGCAGCGTGACGTCCACCCGCGTCGCGTGCGCGTGCCGGGCGACGTTGGTGAGCGCCTCTTGCACGATCCGAAACACCGCGAGGCCCACCTCGGCGTCGGGCTCCCCGCGCAGCGACACCGTGGGCGCGCACGCCCGCCCGGTGCGCTCGCGGAACTGCCGCGCGAGCCAGTGCACCGCCGCCTCCAGGCCCTCCTCGTCGAGGATGCGCGGGCGCAGCGACTCCAGGATCAGCCGCACCGCCCCGTGCGCGCGCTCGATGGCCCCGCCGATGCGCTGCACCCGCGTCGCCATGCGCTCCTCGCGGGCCACCGCGCGCAGGGCCTCGACCTCCAGTCGCATCGCGGTGAGCTCCTGCCCGAGGTCGTCGTGCAGCTCCCGCGCGAGGCGCCGCCGCTCGGACTCGAGCACGTCGTCGAGCCGCGAGGCGAGCTCGCGCACGTCGTGGGTCTTCGCCTCGACGCGGGCCTCGAGGTCGAGGTTCGCCGCCGCGAGCTCGGCGCGCTTCTCATCGAGCGCCCGGCGCAGCTCGAAGGCCTCGCGGAACAGGGTGTAGAAGGTCTGCCCCGCGTAGACCCCGAAGGCCGCGGCCATCACGAAGAGCCCCACGGCGTGCACCACGTGGGCCTCGGAGAGGGCGCCCTCGAAGGTGAGCGCGAAGCCCGCGAGGGGCGTGAGGGTGAACACCGCGGCGTTGAGCAGCCGATCGGGCAGCCGCATCACCATCACCCCGCACATCACCGGGGCCATGTAGGGCGTGATGAGCCAGTAGTTGTCGTCGTGGGCGAGGCGGCCTACCGCCATGCCGAAGATCGCCGTGGTCAGCAGGGCAGGCACCTGCAGCAGCCGCACGGAGAAGCCCCAGCGGATCTGGAGGCGGTGCACCACGAAGAAGAGCGCGAAGGCCGCGAGCAGCTCGACGCGCATGGTGGAGAGGGTGCTCGCCGCGAGGGGATGGTCCCCCGTGAGCACGAGGTCGTAGGGCGAGAGGGCCACGGTGCTGATGGCGCCCGCGAGGCAGACCGTGCGGGCGAGCGCGCGGCTCTGCGCGTCGGCGATGTGCGCGAAGGCTTCTTCGGCGGTGGGGGCGCGATCGGTGGGGGGCATGCGGCGACGACGGGTCTGCGGGACCGGGTGGCTCGGCGGCACGATGCCCGCGCCTCCCGGGTCGCGCAATCGCGTCGGCGGGTCGAATCATTTCGAGCGTCGCCTCTGCCCTACCGCACCACCTCCAGGATGCCGTCGCCGTCGCTCGCGGAGAAGGTCGCGCCCAGGGTCGAGAGGTAGAGGCTCGTGCCCACGCGCGCGCTGGCCTGGTCGAAGGTGAGGTCGGTGGGGTTCTGCGGCACGCACGCCACCACGAGGCGCAGGCCGCTCCCGTCGGGGCGCACCGCGAGCACGGAGGTGCCCGCGAGGAAGTGAATGTCCCCGTCACCGTCGCGGCGCAGGGCGCTGGGGGTGATCCCGCTCTGCTGGAACACGCTGGTGCGCGCGCCCGCGCCGTCGAAGCGCGCGATGCCCCCCTGCGTGATCGCGAGCACGCCGAGGCCCGCGCCGTCGGGCGCGATGCGAAAGCTCGTGGTGAGGCCGCCGATGCGACGCGCCACGGTGCCGTCGGTGCGGAGGTAGATCAGCTGCGCGCGCGCGGGGGACGACACCACCACGCCGTCGTCGCGCCCGAACACCCCCTGCACGCCCGAGTCGCTGCAGCTCCCGCCGCCGCCGATGCCCTCGACGGTGGAGAACGCCGACGCCTGCCCCGCGCCGTTGAAGCGCAGCAGGGTGTTCGACGTGATGTCCCAGAGCAGCACCCCGAGGGTGGGGTGCCAGCCGATCTGCTGCGAGGTGCAGGTCGAGAGCCCCGACGGGACCGCGAAGTCCGTCACGGTCCCGAAGCGGTCGATGCGCAGCACGCGGTCGCCGCTGTTGCCGTTGCCGTAGGGGTCCTGCGCGTAGAGGGTGCCGGCGCCGTCGCCCACGATGCTGCCGACGCCGCGAAAGAGCCCCGACGTGGCGCGCACGCGCACGCCGGTGAAGCCCGACGCCGGTCCGAGGGTCGGGCCGTTGGTGCACGCGAGGTCGAGGCAGAGGCCCCCGAGGCACGCGCCCGCGGCACAATCACTGTCGCCCACGCACGCGCGCCCGAGGGCGCAGCGCGGGCACGCCGAGCCGCCGCAGTCGACGTCGCGCTCGCCGCCGTTGCGCACGCCGTCGGAGCAGCTCGGCGCGGCGCACGCGCCCCCGGCGCACACCCCGCTCGCGCAGCGGTTGTCGCAGGCCCCGCAGCGCGCGGGGTCGGCGCGCAGGTCGGCCTCGCACCCGTTGCTCGGGTCGCCGTCGCAGTCGCCGAAGCCGTCCTCGCAGCGCCACGCGCAGGTCGAGAGCTCGCAGCGCGCGGTGGCGCGGGCGCGGGGGGCGCAGGCGCGGCCGCACGCGCCGCAGTGCGCGAGGGAGGCGCGGGTGTCGACCTCGCAGCCGTTGCCCTCGACGCCGTCGCAGTCTTGAAAGCCCACGACGCACGACGCCACGCAGGCCCCGCCGAGGCACCCCGGGAAGGCGTTGGCGCGCGCCGGGCACGCGCGCCCGCAGGCCCCGCAGTGCGAGACGGCGGTGGCGGTGTCGACCTCGCAGCCGTCGGCGACGTTGGCGTTGCAGTCCGCGAAGGCCCCCGCGCACGCCGACACGGCGCACACGCCCATCGCGCACGCGGCCGTGGCGTTGGGGGGCGCGCAGGTGCGCCCGCAGGCGCCGCAGTGCGCGAGGCTGGCGCGGGTGTCGACCTCGCAGCCGTTGGCGGGGTCGTTGTCGCAGTCGGCGAAGCCCGCCTCGCAGGCGTAGCGGCACGCGCCGGCCTCGCAGGTCGCGCGGGTGTTCGCGCGCGCCTCGCACCCGCGGTCACACGCGCCGCAGTGGGCGAGGGAGGCGCGGGTGTCGGCCTCGCAGCCGTTGGTCCCGACGCGGTCGCAGTCGGCGAAGCCCGCGGCGCACGCCCCCACGCCGCAGGTGCCGTTGAGGCACGCCGCGCTGGCGTTGGGCACGGCGCACGCCGCCCCGCACGCGCCGCAGTGCGCGGTGCTCGCGGCGGTGTCGACGCACCCGCCGCCGCAACACGACTGCCCGCCGGGGCACGCCTGCGCGCTGGAACACCCTGCAGCGCAGAGGTTTCCGACGCAGAGAAAGCCCGATGGGCAGTGCGCGTCGACCACGCACGCGACGCAGCGACGCGCGGTCGTGTCGCAGCGCGCGGCCTCGGGGGCGCCGCCGTCGGCGACGGTCGCGGCGCAATCGCCGTCGCCGCCGCACCCCGGCTCGCATCGGCCCGTTCGGTCATCGCAGTAGCGCCCCGCGGGGCACGCGCCCGGGGCGCAGCGCGCGGGCACGTCGGGGACGTCGGGGGCGTCCATCGCCGCGACGTCGGGGGTGTCCATCGCCGCCACGTCGGGGGTGTCGGTCGCGGCGACGTCGGGGGCAGCAGGGGCGGTGTGGTCGGGGCTGCCGTCAACGAGCGCCCCGATGACGCTCTGGTTCTCACCGCAGGCCACGAGGAGGAGCGAGCACGCGAGCCATCGACGCATGTCGCGAAGGTACCGCGTCTGCCACGCGCGATGCGCGCCCGGGCGATGGCCGGCGTACGACCGGGCAACGGCGGTGCGGAGATCCTGGCGACGCACCCGGTGCGTGCACACGACCGACGGCCCCCCGGCACGAAGCCTGCTGATCTCCTCAAGACGATGGCAGACGCGGCGCCGACCCAGGGATCGCCTCTCGCACGACGCGTGCTCGTCGTCGACGACGAGCCGACGGCGCGGCGCTCGCTGGCGTGGCTGCTGCGCGACGCGGGCTACGAGGTGCTGACCGCGCCCGGCGGGGCCGAGGCCCTCGCGACCCTCGATCAGGCGCGCGTCGACGTGCTGCTCACCGACCTGCGCATGCCCGGCGTGGACGGCCTGGACCTGCTGCGGCGGGGGCGCATCCTCGACCCCGACCTCACGGTGGTGATGATGACGGCGCACGGCGACGTCACCGACGCGGTGCGGGCGATGAGCGAGGGCGCGTTCTGGTACGTGCGCAAGCCGCTGGACCTCGACCAGCTCCTGGACGTGCTGCACCGGGCCATTTTGCTACGGTCGCTCCGCGAGGAGAGCGCCGCGGCGCGCACGGACGACGCGGCGGCGGTGCGCGCCGCGCACGAGGTGACGCCCGAGGTGGCGCCCCGCGCGACGCTCGACCAGGTGGAGCGCGAGGCGATCCTGCGCACGATGCGCGCGGCGAGGGGTGAGCTCTCGGCCGCGGCCCGCGCGCTGGGCGTGGGGGTGCCCTTTCTGACCGAGCGGCTGCGGCGATATGGGAGCCCGCCATGAGCGAGCGTGACGTCCCGGGAGATGGCTCCGACGCGCTGCCCGAGACGCGGCGCGCCGACGAGGCGGTCGAGCCCCTGGCGGAGCCCGGCGCCGTCGCGTGGCCGCTGGTGGGGGCGCGCTACGCGCCGCGCGGGATCCTCGGGTGCGGCGGCATGGCGACGGTCTTCGCGGCGACGGACCTGCGCACGGGCGCCGCCGTGGCGATCAAGCGCCCGCACCGGGCCGTCGACGCGACCCTCGGGTCGGCGGTGATCGCCGAGGCGCGCGCGATGGCGCGGGTGGCCCACCCCAACGTCGCGCGGGTGCTCGACGCCGGGATCGACCCGCAGGGGCCGTGGTTCGCGCTGGAGCGTCTCGATGGCGAGTCCCTCCACGACCGCATCGTGCGCGAGGGCACGCTCACCACCTGGGGCGTGGCCGAGGTGATGCTCCCGGTGCTCTCGGGCGTGCAGGCGATTCACGCGTGCGGCATCGCCCACGGGGACATCAAGCCGTCGAACGTGATCCTGGCGCGGGAGCGCGGGGGGGTTGTGCCCAGGGTCATTGATTTCGGCGTCGCGGTGCACCTCGGCGGGCACGAGCAGGCGCCCGAGCTCCTGGGCACGCCGATGTACATGGCCCCCGAGCGCTTCACCCACCGCGCGCCGCCGGATGTGGCGTCGGACATCTGGTCCCTCGGGGCGCTGCTCTACACCTGCCTCGGGGGCACGGTGCCCTTCCACGGCAAGCGCATCGCCGACGTGGTCGCCGAGGTGCTCACCCGCGCGCCGCGGCCGCTGCCCGACCTCGCGCCGTCGCTGCGGGCGGTCATCGACCGCGCGATGCAGCGCGCCCCTGAGGACCGCTTCCCCTCGGCGCGCGCCATGAGCGTCGCGCTGCGCGCGGCCCTGCGCGAGAGCACGCGCGGCTGAGCACCGTGCATCACACCGCCGCGTCGCGCAGCGCGGTCCACCCGTCGACGACCCCCTGCGCGGCGGCGTCGGAGTGCACCCCGAAGCGCAGCACCTCGCCCCCGGCGCGGTGGATCACCACGGCCGCGAGGTCCACCCCGTCGCCCGCGGTGACCCGCTCCGCGGCGGCGGACTCCACCTCGGACCAGGGCAGCACCCGCTCGCCCCCGCGGTAGCGAAACGACAGGGTCTTCGCCGCGCGGTCGGCGGTGATGCGCTGGGTCGCCCGCACCCCGCCGGGCGCCCAGCGGCTCTGCGCGTAGAGCACCACGCCGGTGACCGCCCCCGCGACGACCAGCGAGCGCGTGCTGCGCAGCAGGTGTGAGAGGAGCCAGGCCATGAAGAGCAGAAAGAGCCCCGCGCCGAGCCACGACGCCGCGAGGGCGCGGGGTGAGCCGCGGACCGGTTCGTAGAGGACCTCGACGTTGTCGTCCGCCATCGACGCGACGGTACCATAGGCCCCGCTCACCCTCGCGGGGTGCAGGGGCGAGAGGCCGACGGGGACGCGCGCTCAGGGGCAGGGCCCGGAGCGCACCGGCGGCGTGTCGGGGCACCCCTCGGGCACCCACCGCCGCGGCGAGCGTGGCGCCCTCACGGGAGGATCTCTCGGGGCGATCTGGATCTCCACCCTGCGGTTGCGCGCGCGGCCCTCGGGCGTCGCGCTCGGGTCTGCGGGCTCGTCGCTCCCGAAGCCCTGCACCGTGAGGCGCGACGCCTCGACGCCGTGCGCCGTGAGGAAGTCCCGCACCACCTCCGCGCGCCGCAGCGAGAGCGCCGCCGCGCCGCGTTCCCCGGCGCTTGCGTGACCGCGCAGCGCCACGCTCAAGATCTCCGGGTGCTCTCGCAGGGTCGCGGCGATTTGGTCCAGCACCGGGAGCGTGAGCGGCCTCAGCACCGCGCTGTTCACCGCGAAGTACGGCCGCGACACGATCTGAATCTCCGGCATCTGGATCTCGATCCGATGGTCGCACCCGTCAGGGCGCTGGCCGGCCTCGCCGGGGCACACGTCGCACACATCCACCACGCCGTCGCCGTCGCCATCGGGCTCGACGCAGACCCCCGCGTCGACCGTCGCGACCACGGTCTGCGCGACCTCGGCGCGCGTCGCGATCGAAGTCGCCGTCGCGATCGGGCGGCTGCACGCGAGAACACCCAACAAACACAACGCGCGGCGCATGGGCGACCTTCTCTCGATTCTCGCGCGCATGTCGAGCGTCTCACGGCAAACCGAGCCTCATCCACGACACATCCGGTCGTCGAGTGGGCACCAGCCCGCGCGAAGCGCCGGGGGTTGCTTGCGCCTGCAGGGTGACGCGACACCGGTGGAACACCGCACGGCCCCCGCGGTCGCGAGGCACCGCGCATCACCGCTCAACTCACCAACTCGTCCGTACTTTCCCAGGCTTACGCTGTTTGAACCCGACCGGGACTCGGTGCTATGCGAAGTCCTGCGGGGTCAGTCGCGGTGGAGCGCCGGGCCCCTGGAGGAGGACCATTTTCATGCGAACGCTCACTCGTTCATGGGTTCTTGCCCTCAGCGTCGCGCTGGCAGGCATCGGCGCGCCGGTGACCCGCGCCTCGACCGCGGAGGCGCAGGGCCTCGAGTACTGCCGGGATCTCGGCGTCATGGTGCAGCACGTGCCCGCGGGGTTGTCGGTGGTCGCGCTGCGCGGCGGCGGCGTCGGTCGGCAGCTTGGCCTGCGACGCGGTGACCTCATCTGGGCGGTCGACAACGCGCACCCCGACACCCTGGACCAGGTTCACGAGATGATCTTTCGGGGCGCCGACGGCGCGGTGCACGACCTCGACGTGCTGCGCGGCGCCGCGCACCTGCACACGGGGATCTTCCACATGCACGGCATCGTCGTGACCCAGGGCACGCTGCACTGATCCCCATTCGCGCGCCGCAGGAGAGTCCAGCCCCAGCGGCGACCGGCGTCGGCTGCGAGGCCGTGGCGACTGCCTCGGGCGCTGCCCGATGCGAAGACGGGAGTTCTCTCGTCGTGGCAGAGGCGGTCGCCATGAGCGTCGACGGCGTCTACAGCATGCGCGGCGACGGGCGCCGGGGGGCGAGGCCGCGCGCGCTTTGTGGGTCGAGGGCGACGACGCCTGCACCCCTCATCGCTCCGCCGCCGACGCGGCAGGGCGAAGCCCCGGCGCAGCGCGCGAGCCTCGCGTGAACGGGGCGACGACGCCTCGCGTCCTCGTGGTCGGCGTCGGCGCCGTCGGCCAGGTCGTCGCCGCCTGCTGCCACGCCGCCGGCGCCACGGTCGCGCTCTTCTCCCGCCGCGCCGATCGCGCGAAGACGCTATCAGTCCGCGTCTGGCCCCTGTCGGGACCGCGACGCGGCGACGAGCTCGGTGGCGACTTCGACCTCGTGGGCGTCGGTGACGTGCTCGGCGGCTATGACCTCGTCGTTCTCGCGGTGCCGGCCCCCTTGCCGCCGCGTGACGACGTGCTCTGGCGCGTGGTCGATGCCAGCGCCGACGCCGTCGTCGTCTCCTTCGTCGTCGGCGACGACGCGCCCTCGCGGTTCGTCGTCGGCAACGTGGGCTTCCTCGCCTTTGCCGCGCCGCTGCCCGGCGAGCGCGCGTCGCCGCCGCACATCGCGGCGTACTTTCCGCCCCTGTCGCCGAGCGCCTTCGCCGGCGCGCGCGCCAGCGAGGTCGTCGCGCTGCTGCGCCGCGGCGGGTTGCCGGCGGTCGTCGACGACAGCGCGGCGCGGCGCGGCGCGTTCCTCGCGGCCATGGTGGTGCCGGTGGTCCTGGCGCTGCGCGCCGTCGGATACTCGCTGGGGTCGCTCGCCCTTCGTCGACGGCGTGAGTGCGCCGCGGCCGTCGACGCCGCCAGCCGCGTCGTCGCCGTGCGGCGCGGGCGACCTCCGCGGATCGCCTCGCTCCTGTCGTCGCCGGCCGTCGTCGGCGTGGTCTTCGCGGGCGCCGCCCTCGTCGACCGCGTCGGCCTGCTTCCGATGTCGCTGCAGACCTATCTCCACGTGCACTTCGAGAAGACCCTGGCGCAGTCGCGGCAGCTGCTGGCGGGCTTCATCGACGAGGGCGTCGCCGCGGGCATCGACATCGCGGCACTGCGTGCGTTGCAAGAGATGCAGTCGCGTTGCGAGCCCTCAGGGGCGCAGGAGGGCGCGTGATCACCGGGGTCGGCACTGCCGTCGTGCGACGTGAGCCCGCGGCCATCGTCGCGTTTGTGACCGACCTCGAGCAGTACAAGCGGGCCGATCACAAGATCGGGCGCGTGCTGGTCAACGAGCGCCGCGGCGATCGGTTTTTTCTGCGCCACGACGGCGCGCTGCGGGGAATTCCGGGGCCGCCGGTCAGCCTCGAGCTGCGGGTGACAGAGACGACGGCGACGCAGATCCGCGTGGTCTACCAGGCCGTGCCCACGTTCCCGTCGCGCTTCGTCGTCGACTTCTTCGGCGGCTTCGACCTCGACGTCGTCGAGGGCGGCACGCGCGTCGTGCACACCGAGAACTTCCGCTTCTACCTCCCCTTCTCCGTCGTCGCCGAGCCGCTGCTGCGCGACTGGCTGCAGCGCGACATCGAGGCGGAGATGGTCCGAATGAAGCAGATCCTCGAAGACGAAGGTTGAGAGGTCGGCTGCGCCGCTCCCCCGCGCGCCTCGCGGCCGCGATCCCCGCGTTCTTTCACCACACCGCTCTCTCACGCGCACCGTGCGGCCGCGTTCCTCGCGTTCTTCCACGACGCCGCTCTCACGCGCTCCACGCGGCCGAAGCGCTCGCGTCCTTCCACCGCGCCGCTCGCATGCGCTCATCGCGGCCGCTGCCCAAGCGGCCTTCCACCACCGCACCGCGCCCCCCGTGGATGAGATCCCCGCGTCCCGTCACCGCGCCGCTCCCCCGCGCTCCTCGCGGCCGCGATCACCGCGTCCCGTCACCGCGCCGCTCCCCCGCGCTCCGTAAACCCCCGGCGAAGCACGGGTGGTGAGCAGCGCGCGGCG